>WQXH01000006.1 GCA_009784945.1 Coriobacteriia bacterium
CCTGTTATGCAAAGAGAAGGTAATCTCATCTACTACTCAGTAGTCGAATACAGCTCTACTGGCAGCGCCGCCCCCCTCATGGGATACTTGGAGCCCCAGAGCATCTACGAACACGCAGAAGGTTCAGCGGGTGTGCTTGCACTGGACAACAGCACACTTGGTATAGCTGGATCAATTGAAGATGCACCAAAGGCAACGCATTTTGCCGAGCTCACCAACTCCCTGGAAACCGTTGATCTGGACGTTATCAAGGTGTGGGATGACTATGGTGATCTGTACGACTCCAGGCCAAGCGCTCTGGAGTTTACGGCTCAAGCAAGAGTCAAAGGCAGTGATGACCCTTTCATTAACGTACAAAACGCCTCTGCTCTCGTCATTACCGAGACCCTCCAATCATCAACCAGTGCTCTTACACAAAACATCAGCTTTTCTGGTCTGCCTAAGATTGACAGCCAGGGTCGCGAACTGGAATACCGAGCCCTGGAAACTGCAGCTACTGGAAGCCACAGTTTTGTTTTGGAGGATGTGGATGTTGCTCCTGGCTTCTTCTTGATGACGGTGGATGGCTTGACCTTTGAGTATGACTTTACCACCACATCGATTGCAACAGCTACAGGCTACCAGTCCACTGTCACCAATGATCTGCAAGAGAAGATGATCAGCTTGTCTGGTTCCATTAACTGGATTGACCAAGATGACTTTTTTAGTTCCCGAACAAGTGCACTGAGCTTAATGCTCTATCAAAGCGAAGACGGCATAACCTGGAGTACGCTGGACTTGGATCCCCAAGACATTGTCTGGAGCTGCGACAACGCCAACAACATCTGGGAATTTAGCATCTCGGATCTGGTGCACTTTGTTCCAGGTACTACCACTGCCTATCAGTACGCCGTGGCTCAGACTCCCGTGCCACAATACTATGAGCAGTCAAGTCCCTTGATTACCGAAATCAACAATGGACGCGTAACTGGGACAGTAGAAAGCACCGGTGATATTACTCAGGTCAACATTACCAACGCTCTTATTGCTGGGTCAGAGCTTTCCGTTTGGAAAAACAAAGATCGCGGGCCAGCCTGGATAGAATTTGACTTCCAGGTATATGTAGCGCAGGCCGCTGATGCCCTTGATGAAGACTGGGTGCTCTACCTCGGAGCCTATGACTATATTGATGCAAGCTCCGCTGTAGAGACCAAGGTCACAGTCGACGGTACGATAACAATTCGTTCTGATGAGCACTTCATCATTAAAAGCCTGCCAGACGGATACTATTATCGCGCTATTGAGTTGCCGCACGCAGATTACCTGCTCAACGATGCCGCTTCATCTAACCTGGATGGGCAGCTGTCGAGCCTTGCTGCAAGCGAGGCACGCGCCTTTAATGAGGCTATCTCGGAGATAAACATTGACAATGTAACCGCCGACCCAGGATTTAGTACCTTGACCGATCCCAGCATCGGTGGCACCGTTTCTGTTGTAAGCCCTGCTGACATGGATATTACGGATCGTGCCCAAAACGATAGCTCCCTTGAGGGAACGGTAGTAGCCTGGAAGCCCGATCTCTACTGGCACTTTGGCGATTCCTTCACCATTACCTTTATCGAATTTGGCTCAAGCGCACCTCAGACTATTACCATTTCTCACTACATTGACGACTACGGTAATATCGTTCCTCTCGCGCTGTGCCTTAATGACAATCCTGCCGCCCTCGCCCGTTTCCTGAGCGCTGGAGCAAAGCTCGAGCTGACAAGCTCTGGTATGGTTAAGCTGACTTTGGCTGACGACATCAATAAGCTACCCCGAACAACTGCGATTGCCGTGAGCTTTGTGGCAACCATAGCAGTTTATAACGCAACGGTTGATTACGCGGGTGGAACAGTCATGGTTGAAAATGGCAACATTCATACTCAGGCTGACGGAGTACCGAGCTATGGAGGCACTCCCTATCGCAATGTCAACACAGTATATGGGTGGCCAGCAGAAGGGTATCGCGTCGTTCACGAGAAGGTCGTGATACGCAACCTCAATGACCTGCTTGGAGATTCGATTCTGTTGGATATCTTCCAAACCAGCCCAGCAGCTCGCACCAGCCCATTGGCCGCAAACATGTACTTTATGGCAACGTTAAACACAACAGTCGCTGGTATTGCTACAACGGTTCCTGTGAGCGGCACGATTGAGTACAACGAATCGGAGGTCAAGGTTACTTTGGATGCCATACCAGTACCCATGCAAATCGACATCATCTTTGAGATTCAGGAGAACAGTCAAGTTACCCCTGTCATACCCAAACCTCCGGGCGGCAACCCTGAAACACCCACTAAACCTGAATCCCCAGACGGTGGCCCCGCGATAACCACGCCCCGACCCCCAGGTAGTAACCTGGTTATTTCCAACACACCCCGCCTGCCAGGCGTTCTACCGATAACTGGAGACAATGCCCTATGGCTGCCGGTCATTCTCGTAGCTTGCGCACTGGCTCTCATCGCTGCCGGCTTGCTTGTCAGGCGCAGGCGCACCATTCGCAATAACTGCTAGTTCCTTTGTTAGCGAAGCAGTCTGGTCTCCTGCCTAGACTGCTTCGTCTGACAGTTAAGCGCATTTTGTACTCCAACAATAAATCTATAGCACCTTGGCGAGAAATTGGCCGGTGTAGCTCTCTTTGACTTGGGCTACTTGCTCTGGGGTACCGTAGGCTATAATCTCGCCGCCTCGGTCTCCTCCGTCTGGGCCGAGGTCTAAGACGCGGTCGGCGCTTTTGATAACGTCAAGATTGTGCTCGATAACCAGCACGGTGTTGCCGCGCTCCACGAGGCGCTCTAAGACCTCCAGCAGCTGGCGTACGTCGTCAAAATGCAGGCCGGTAGTGGGCTCATCAAGTATATAGAAGGTATTGCCCGTTTGTTTGCGCTGAAGCTCACTGGAGAGCTTAACGCGCTGAGCCTCTCCGCCAGAGAGCGTGGTGGCAGGCTGTCCGAGCTTGATGTAGCCAAGCCCTACGTCGTGCAGGGTTTGCAGCTTGCGTGCTACCTGGGGAATGTTTTCAAAAAAGGAGAGTGCTTCAGCTACGCTCATCTTAAGCACGTCAGAGACGTTCTTGCCCCGGTAGGTAATCTGAAGAGTCTCACGATTGTAGCGTGCTCCGTGGCAGACTTCGCAGGGAACATAAACGTCGGGCAAAAAGTGCATCTCTATCTTGATTTGGCCGTCACCTTTGCAGGCCTCACAACGACCACCAGCCACATTAAAGGAAAAGCGCCCAGGGCTGTAGCCACGCGCACGACTCTCGGGAACCGAGGAAAAGAGCTGGCGTATGTCGTCCCAAAGCCCCACATAGGTGGCTGGATTGGAGCGCGGTGTGCGACCAATGGGAGACTGATCGATGTCGATGACCTTGTTAATCTGCTCAACGCCTTTCAGTCTGTCGTATGAACCCACACGCTTATGGGAGTGATGGATGCGATTGGTAAGCGCCGGAGCCAAGGTGTCGGTTATCAGGGAGGACTTGCCTGAGCCGCTTACGCCCGTTACTACGGTGAGGGTTCCGAGCTCAAGTTCTACCGAAACATTTCTCAGATTATTTGTTGCAGCGCCCTCTATGGCAAGCACGCCCTTGTCTGGACTTCTGCGCTTGGCTGGCAATGCAATTGACTTGCGCCCTGACAGGTAGTCAGCGGTTAGCGAGCCCTTAACCTTGCATACCTCGGCAGGCGTACCTTGAGCAACAACCTCTCCGCCGTGTTCTCCAGCACGTGGGCCAAGGTCAAGTACATGGTCTGCTGAGGCAATGGTCTCTTCATCGTGCTCAACAACGATGACCGTATTGCCCAAATCGCGCAGGCGCACCAGGGTGGCAATGAGTCTTTGATTATCGCGTTGGTGCAGGCCTATGGAGGGCTCATCAAGAATGTAGAGCACTCCCATAAGTCCTGCGCCTATTTGCGTTGCCAGTCTGATGCGCTGCGCCTCGCCACCCGAGAGAGTGGCTGTGGCACGCTCGAGTGCCAGGTAGTCCAGGCCAACATCCACTAAAAAGCGCAGCCGCTCGACTATTTCTTTAACGACGCGACCACCAATCTGCTGCTCGCGTTGGCTCAAGGTAAGCTGTTCAAAGAACTCCAGGCACTGCAAGGCCGAAAACTGGGTAACTTGAAAGATGTTAAGCTCCCCTACTGTTACTGCCAAAATCTCGGGCTTGAGTCGTGCGCCATTGCAGGCTTTGCAGGGGGTAATGGAGAGGAACTGCTCAAGCTTGGTCTTTTGCTGCTCGCTTTGGGTTTCGCGGTAGCGATCCATGACCAGCTTGATGAGTCCGTCCCATTTATAGGTCCAGTGCGTGTCTCGTCCGTCGCGGGTTACATAGTCTACGCGGATCTTTTCTGGCACCCCTTCCAGGTATGCCTTCTTGACCTTGGCAGGATAGTCCTCCCAAGGCGTGGTGACGTCAACGTCCAAGTGCTTTGCTACGGCAGCCAACACCTGCGGAATGTAGTTTGAGTTGACCCCAAAGACCGTGAAGGCACCCTCATCTAAGGTCAAAGAGGGATTAGGGATGATGAGTGAGGGGTCAACCTCATTCTTATAACCTAGTCCGAGGCAGTCTGGACAAGCGCCATAGGGAGCGTTAAAGGAAAAGTCGCGCGGCTCAAGCTCTCCCAGGGAGTGTCCATGTATGGGACAAGCTAGTGCCAATGAGAAGGACTCCTCAACATCTGAGTCTATGAGCTGAATAATCACGTTACCCTCGGCTATGCGTGTGGCAGTCTCTACCGCCTCAGCTATGCGGCTCTTGCTCTTAGCCTTGAGCACAAGTCGGTCTACAACTACTTCAATATTATGGCGGTAGTTTTTGTCGAGCACGATTTCTTCTGAAAGCTGACGCACCTCGCCATCCACCCGTACACGCATAAAGCCCTCTTTGGCCAGCGAGGTGAAGAGCTTGCCATATTCTCCCTTGCGGTCGCGCACTACGGGGGCAAGCACCAGTGCACGTTGCTCATTGCCCTGGTCGAGCTCCAGGATGCGGTCTACGACTTGGTCGGTCGTTTGGCGGTAGATTTCGCGCCCGCATTCCGGACAATGCGGAATACCAATGCGCGCAAAGAGCAGCCGCAGGTAGTCATAAATCTCGGTGACCGTGCCTACGGTAGAGCGGGGATTTTTTGAGGTGGTCTTTTGGTCGATAGAAACTGCTGGCGAGAGCCCTTCGATGGAGTCGAGGTCGGGCTTGTCCATCTGCCCGAGGAACTGACGTGCGTAAGCGCTCAAACTCTCAACGTAACGTCGCTGCCCCTCAGCATAGATGGTGTCAAAGGCAAGCGAGCTTTTGCCCGAACCCGAAAGTCCGGTAATAACCACAAGCTTATCTCGTGGAATCTTGATATCCAGATTCTTGAGGTTATGCTCTCTGGCACCCCGTATGACAATGTATTCCTGCACGCCGTCTTCATCCCTTCGGTATTATTCTTTCATAAAAAATCCAAATGTGCACAATCATTCATTGTATCGCAGCCAGCGCTCTGAAGCGACTAAAACTGCCCTGAGGGGGCGATGATTAATTTATTGCTTTTTTGACGTGGATAGAAAAGTAGGTTGATTAAGCTGGTGATCCTCACCTGGCAGGTTGTTGGTTATAATAAGACTGCTTTGTATAACAAGATGCAGCTTAGATGAGCCGTACTACAGAAACGAGGAGACTTATGAAGTACCAATGTACCATCTGCAGTTACGTTTACGATCCTGCAATTGGCGACAGTGATGGAGACGTTGAAGCTGGCACTCCGTGGGAGGCTGTTCCCGAGGACTGGTCGTGCCCGCTTTGCGGCGTGGACAAGAGTCTGTGCGAACCTCTTGACTAAGTGCCTGACTCTGTAGAGTTATTTGACTCTTGAACATTAAACGCAACGAGGTTTCCGTAGAAGTTCCAAACAGGCAAGGCGCAAGCCTGCTTGACCTCATTCGCTCATCTGGGCTGCCTTTTGCTGCGCCCTGCGCAGGCAAAGGCATCTGCGGCAAGTGCAAGGTGCTTGTCCAAGGTGAGGAGGACACCTGGACAGCTCAGGCATGTAAAACCCCGGCGGAAAGCATTGTGAGTGTTGAGCTTGAGGGCAGCGCTGCCACGCTTGACCTCAAACTTCTTCATGAACTCGTACCAGAAAACCACTATGGCATAGCCATTGACCTGGGCACTTCTACCTTGGAAGCAGAGCTGGTAAACCTGGATACTGGGGTTACCATTGCCACTGCCGCAAGCATGAACCCTCAAGCCATCTACGGCTCTGATGTAATCAGCCGAATTGAGGCTGCGCAAGCAGGGCATTTGCTACAGCTGCAAAAGCTCGCTCTTGATGCTCTTTTCGACATGGTCAGCCAGCTTTGCGCTCAAGCTTGCCTGCCGATTTCCAGCCTCAAGGATATCACCCTGGCCGGCAATACGGTCATGCAGCATCTCGCTTGCGGCTTGCAGCCTGCCACCATTGGAAGTTATCCTTATCAACCGATTAGCCGTTTTGGTGTATATCACAGACCGTGGCAGAATATGCCACCTGTTTGGTTGGCTCCCTGCATCTCGGGGTATGTGGGAGGAGATGTCGTAGCTGGCATGCTCAGCAATCAGAAGCACCCCTCTCTCCTGATTGACCTTGGCACCAACGGAGAGATTGCGCTTCAAACTCACAAGGGATCTTGGGCGGCAGCTACTGCAGCAGGACCTGTATTTGAAGGCATGAACATCTCCAGTGGAATGGTAGCGTTACCCGGTGCAGTAAAGAGTGCTTGGTACAATGAGGAAACTGACATTCTCGATTTAGAGGTTGTTGGCGGTGGCGAGGCGCAGGGTATCTGCGGCAGCGGTCTTGTGGATATTGTTGCCCTCATGCTGTCTCATGGCCTGGTAGACGAGAGCGGTAAGCTATTGAGAGCCAGCGAGAGCACCTCTCCCCTGGCAAGCAGGGTAGTGCTACACAAAGGTGAGCCTGCCTTCAAGCTCTTGACGCATGCAGATGTTGTGCTCACGCAAGGAGACATACGTAATCTTCAGCTTGCCAAGGCAGCCATAGCTGCTGGCGTTGAAGCTGTTTTAGAGGCTGCTGGCTTGACACCTCAAGACCTCTCTAGCGTAGCTCTGGCTGGCAGTCTGGGTCTACACATCAACCCTCGCCACGCCGCCATCCTTGGTTTAATACCCCCAGCCCTGCTTGGCATTACCACCTCGATTGGCAATAGCTCACTTGCAGGCGCTCGCCTGGCTCTGCTTGATCCTCAGGCTCGCGAGCACATGCAGATGCTGGCGCAGCAGACCCAATACATCGAGCTGAGCACCAATGAGCTCTTTACCGCCCGCTACCTCGAAAACATGGGCTTTGCCTAGTGTAGAGTCTTCTGTTTACGCAGACCAGAGGCAGTATTGCTCATCTATGCTATGCAGGCTTTTCTTCATAGAGCCGCCCGTCAGACATGGTCATTCTTGTATTGCAGTGTGCTGCTACCAAATGATCATGAGTGATGGTTATTATGGTCTTGCCCTTTTCGTTTAAGCTTTTTAAAACACCCATGATATCTTCTGTAGTACTAGTGTCTAAAGCGCCCGTTGGCTCATCAGCCAAGATGACACTTGGTTCGTTGATTAAAGCACGTGCAATAGCAACGCGTTGGCGCTGTCCGCCTGAAAGCTTTTGTACGGGCACATTGATTTTTTCAGATATGCCCAACTCTTCTAAAACCCCCTCAATCCTCCGGCGCTTTTCCTTAGAGCTCAGTTTGTATTGACGGTAAGCAAAGGGGATGGCTATGTTTTGCTTGACAGTGAGCTTTTCTACCAAGGCAAAATCTTGAACCACAAAGCCAAAGAATGCATTGCGGATTTGTGCCTTTTTCTTTGTGCTCATTAGGCTCACCTGTTTGCCCCTGATGAGATATTCGCCCTTGGTGGCATCAGTTAGCAGGCCAATGATGTTAAGCAGGGTAGATTTGCCAGAGCCCGATACTCCTTTAATAGCAAGCATCTCACCTTGGCTCACGGCCAAGTCAACACCATTTAAGGCATGGAGCTTAGTATCACCCTTGCCAAAAGTCTTTGTTACTCCTGATAGCTCAAAAAGGTATGACACGTTACTCACTTATCCTTATCATAGTAGGTATACTGGTTGAATTCAGCCGCCAAAGAGGTACTACTAGTACTAGTACGCAAAGTATCAAGGCGAGCAAAATCGTATAAGCATTTGCTAGAGAAAGCCCAAATACTATCAGGGTTGGCAGAAGAGCTAGCGCAAAGATTAGGGCAACCTGGATAGTAAGCCGCAGAGAAATATCTACCATCCTTGCTCCACAGAGGATGTGTATGGAATACTCCCTCATGTTCTTCTTTTGCGTAGCGAGTAGCGCGGCAACCATTCCCACAGCTCCAAATAACAAAATGATAGCTGAGGTAAGCAACTGGTACACAACGACTTTGGTGACAATGTCTATAAAGTATTCAAGGTTTGACTCTACCGTTTCAAAGCGTATTGAGAATAGGTCTAGCTCCGCAGACTTTTCTTCGATAGAACGTAGAGTATCAAGGTCGCCGGTAAGAAATATTGTAGAGGAGAGAGCCATGTCTAAATCAGTTAGGCTCTCCAAAGATGATCCGCTAAACACATCAAAGGGTTTGAGGTAGGCATTGTTAAGGCTGATAAGGTGCATGGGGTTTCTGATATCTGGGTACGATGCATTGTTCTCGAGTATACCCACTACCACACAGCTTGTCTCCTGACCTGTTCCACCGTCCATAAAATCATAGGTGGAGCCCACCTCAAATTCATCTCTCAGGCTATAACCAATGAGTACTGGAGTTACCTCGCACTTCTCAAAGTCCTTGGCATCAAACATTCTGCCTTCGATGACCCTGAGTTTGAAGAGGTCGAAGAACCCTTTGCTTGCAGTTCTCTGATTAATTGCGATGCCTCCAACAACATTAGGGTTTCCAAAACCATCATAGCCCCAGATTGCATACTGCTTAACCGAGGCAGAGGCAATATAGTCATAGAACTCTTGTAGCTTTGGAACCGTCTCTGGGTCTGAGAATAATTGGTTTTCTCTCTCAGGGGTTGTGCTATCTCTCATCATATACGCCTCTGCTCCTCTAAGAGACTCCAGGCTCCTAAGTCCATCAGAGAGGGCAAGGATGCTTCCTAATGAATACGAGAAAATTAAAAAGACTGCTATCATTTGCAAGAAGAAGAAAGTGTTAACCCGCAGGTTTCTCAGTATGTCAAAAAGGGCAAATCGAATTTGCTGCATATTACCTGCCCCTCGTTTCTATCAAGCTTTTGCTTTGAGCAGAGAGTAGCATAAGTGCCGAAGAGAGTAGAGCCAGGGTGAGGGTTGTTGCATAGGTAATGAGAATGGCAATCAAAGAGAAATCAAAACCTGCAAACACTTCTGTGCTGACCTGCGAGATAAGATAGGCTAGAGCCAGGCCTAGAACAAACGAGATAGAGGTAAGAAGGATATAGTCTCTGAGGAGCATAAGGTTAATGCGCGCGTTGGTGGCTCCCGTAATTCTGCGCACAAAGAGCTCTTGTCTTCTGCCGTCTATCCAGTTAGTGGTAAAGTTGATGGTGTTAAGCATGAGCATCACTAAAACCAGCAGCAGGGAGGCTAGGGTAAAAGTCTGAGCAGAAATGACTTTGCGCAATACCTCAGAGGGATTATTGTCTGTTTGTGCTCTTAGAACAGAGGCAGAGTAAAGCCTGTCGATTTCATTCAGAAGCGTCCCACTTGCTGCACCTGCGTCAAGTGAGTAGTGCCCCAGTACAGTGTTGCTGCCTGAAATGATGTTTTCTGAGCCAAGATTGTAATAGGCATAAGCATCAACATTGACCCGGTTGTTGCTGCGCTGATACACACCTATTACCTCATAGTAGCTGTTGTCAAACCAAAGCATTTCACTTCCATCAATAATGGTAATTTCTTCGATAAGTTCTGTGCTTACTAGCGCTGTGTTACTTTGGTCGGCAAAGTCATCTACGCCAAAGCTTCTTCCAGAGATTATGTCTGGGGCAAAGACTTCTCCTTGGGAGTAGACTCCACTTATCTGTTGGTAGGACTCCTTTAACAATACAAAACTCTTTTCGCTATTATCAAGCAGACCTAAAAGATCGGTAAGCTTTTTATCGTCTTCCAAAACCTGAGCAAGGTCTTCGCCTATATAAAAAGAGTAATAATCCTGAGAGAGGCTGTCTGCAGGCAGCTTCGTCATGTTGTATGCCTCAATAAAGCTGGTGAGTAGTAGAGAAACGATGACGGCAGTAAAAAACGTGCAGACCAAAACGCTGGCCGATCTTGAAAGCAGGTATGTTAGATGCAAGTTTTCTCCTGTTCTCAGTGCTGCACTTAAAAGCTAATGCTTTCTCCCAATAAGTAGAACACCAAGGTGTAGACTTAGTGTCCTACTGGCTGCCACCGCAAAAAACATTATACAACAGCAGCGTTGCCGCCAAACAACCCTTAGTACAGCCACCCATAGTACAGGTAGCAGGCATTCCATGGGTCATTGAATTTTGATAACTGGGGAGTATACACATAGTACCCCCCTCCGTTTCTTATATAGAAACTGTAGTATCTCCCTGAGTCATAACGACCTTCTACCTGACGCACATAGGCCTGCTTTACAACGTACCTTGGATCCGTTCCATACGCACCTGTTCCTTTCATTCCTGCAATGAAGCAGGTTTGTATCCAATTGACAGGGCCCCTGCCCCAAAGCACATTTTGAATGCCAAGTCCCATGGCTGGAGCCATTGAGGCAGACACAAGTACAATCGAAAGAAACACAGCACAAAAAGCTTTTCTCATCTTTAGCATTGATAACACACCTTTCGTCATGTTGATATTTCACCTAGTGCAGAGCCTGGCTTATCTGACTACCTGCACGTCTCTAGTCTCGTAACAACGCGCGTTGCTTGAGAGATGATTGCCCTGCCTTGCACTACAGTCTTTTAGGGCTCATTGCAGGAAGAATCCAATCCACTAAACAAGCGCTTCCATATTATTCTGTTATTTTTTATGTAAACTATCAAACCCACTTTATCAGCAATATCGTGCACTATCTTCTTCAGTCCCACAAGGTGCTCCATGTCTATAGCTAGCATTGAAACCTGTATGTACCCTGCTACCCAGCAGTGACAACAGATTCTGACAATAGCAGCATTATACAAAAAAAATAAAAACTCTTTGTCAAGTACCAAATCGTCTCCGATGTGGTTTTTAAAATGTAAGGGAAGCACCCTGCTGCTACCCGAGTAAGTGCCAAGAGAAAAACCTCCTATTTGTTGTTTATTAGTAGATTTTTATTGTTTTTCGATAAATCTTGTGCTATCATCCTTTCAGTAAGTGAACCGTTGCGCCTTTTGGTGCATTGAATGAAAGGTTGATGGCTGTGTGGAATCGTGATAGGTCTGTGCTTCTTTCTTTGGTGTGCACACGCATTATTATGGCTCTCGCTATCCTGCTGGCTCTGATGTTAGTGATGACTACTTGGATAGCTCCCGGTTATTTCTTTTATGCCTATGACTCACTACCGCTTACGGTGACCTATTTTGGCTTTTGCCTGCCGGCCTTTGGCGCGCTTTGGTCGCTCGACAGGTTGCTGTGCGCTGTGCGCAAAGAAGAAGTCTTTTCTTCTGACAACGTGCGGTATCTGCGCATCATCTCCTGGTGCTGCTTTGGCGCTGGAGCCATCCTGTTGACAGGAAGCATCTTGGTAAGCCTCAATCTCATCATACTGGCAGTCTTGGCCGCCTTCTTTGGCATAGTGATACGAGTGGTCAAAAACCTCTTTGCTGCTGCCGTGGCGCTTAAAAACGAAAACGACTTTACCATCTAGGCCAGCCATGAAGATCAAGCTGCACATAGACGTGATGATGGCCAAGCGCAAAATGAGTGCTGGTGAGCTGGCAGAGCGCATTGGCATAACCCCCGCCAACCTCTCCATCCTTAAAAACAATAAGGCCAAGGCAGTGCGCTTCTCTACACTTGAGGCGCTTTGTCGAGTCTTAGAGTGCCAGCCGGGCGACCTGCTGGAATACGACACGAGCGAAGGGGCTTTAGAAGATTCTAATCTGCACAACACGGGCTGATTTACCCAGTTAACGCAAACACACAATAGAGAGGAACAAGCAATGGACGCTACTCAGGGTCAGGGCGAAGCCTTGCCACAAGACGGAAATCAAGTTTTGCCACATAACAAAAACCAATGCCTACCACCAAACAGCTACGCTGCCCCCGTAGGAGAGCCGGTGTTGCCGGCAGCTGATACGGCACCAAGCCCCCAGCGTAAAACTTGGCAGCGCAGGGATTTCATCCTTGCTTTGGCGCTTCTAGCGCTGGGCTTTTGCCAATGGGAGTGGAACCTGCACCTCTTAGGCACCAGTGGCGCAGGTGACACAGTCTTTTTTCTAGCCTGCATCATTATTGCCCTGATCTACCTGCAATCGCGAGACATTCAGCAGGATATAAAGAGTTCGCTGGCGCTCGGCGTGGCGGTTGCTGGCGCTCTTCCCTTCATCTTGTACGGCAGCCGCGATTTTAATATACTCCTGTGGTTTTTTGAGATATTTGCCTGTCTTGTGTGGATTGCCTATTCCTGTAGGTCTATCATTGCTCCAAGGCTTTCGCTCTTCTTGGCAGCCGACCTCTTTAACCAAAGCATCATTGTGCCCTGGGGCAATTGTGGTGGCTTTTTTGGGAGCCTCTTCAAGTGGCATACGAGCGTTAAGAGCAGCGCTCTCAAGACCGCGGCAATCATTGTGGCAGGCATTGCTGTTTCTCTGCCCCTGTTGCTGCTTGTTGGCTCGCTACTTGAGACATCCGACGATGGCTTTGCCCAGCTGTTGGTTAGTATTCGCGAAAGCCTGAGTGCAGTGGACATGAAGACCTTGCGAGGCTGGGGGCTCAATCTCTTGCTGGGCATTCCCTTTGCAGCCTTCTTTTTTGGCAGCATAGTTGGAAACGCCTCCCATAGGCATGTTGCACATCTTAAGTATGACAGTATGATGCGCACCTTTACCAAGGCGCACCGCCTCAGCTTGCTGGCCTTTTATGCTCCACTGGGCATCTTGGTGGCCATGTATTTGATTTACTTTATTGCCATGGGCACATATCTTACGAGCGCCTTGGCTGGTGAGCTGCCCAACAGCTTTACCTATGCGCAGTATGCGCGCCAAGGCTTCTTTGAACTCTGTACGGTTGCTGCCATCAATTTGATGGTCATGGGAGTCGTCTACTTACTGGCCAAGCGCCAACCTCGCACCTCTCCCCTGCCGCTCAGAGTGCTGACTGCCGCGCTCTCTTTGCTTACCATTGCACTGGTGATAACAGCTGCAAGCAAGATGCTTCTCTACATCAACACCTACGGACTGAGTCCTCTGCGCCTCTACACCTCTGTGTTCATGTTACTACTGCTCATCGTCTTTGCCCTGCTCTTTGCTTGGCATCTCAAGCCCTTTAATGCAGCACGCCCCTGTATAGCGGCTGCTGTTGCGCTCTTTCTTGCCCTCTCGCTTGCCAATACCGATGGTTTGATTGCTCGCTATAACGTTGATCAGTATCTCAAAGGAAGCACCGAGCACATTGACACCAAGATGCTGAGAAACCTGAGCCCAGCTACTCTACCAGCCTTAAGTGACCTTGCACTGCTAGCCGATGATGCTGAGGTCAAGAAGGACGCCTGGGAAGCCATAGACAGACTTGCAAGATACGATCGCAGCTCTTTGACTCCAGAAGGCCAAAGAGAGTGGGATTACTGGTATCATTGGAATCTTGTGGGCTACTTAGGCTGGCAAGCATTAGATGGCAGAGAGTTGCCTCCAAATGCGCCAGCCGAGCTTGGAGCAAAAGAGGAGTGGTTCGATGCGCATAGGAGTGGTGAGCGATACTCACGGGTATATGCCCCTGAAAGCAGTAGAGGCTCTGGAAGGCTGTGACCACATTCTTCATGCAGGCGATGTAGGCACTCTCTCGATTCTTAACGAGCTCGAGACTATAGCCCCGGTTACCGCGGTGCAGGGCAATAACGACTACCCGCTTGCTCATATGCTCAAACAACATGAACTGGTGGAGCTGGAAGGCGTACGTTTTTTAATAACACACCGCTTAGAAGACATGGAGTATCTCTTAAGCCACTGGCAGGCGCATAAGCCTTTGCCCCACGTGGGCATCTACGGTCACACGCATGTACCCAGAGATTTCATCTTTAAGCTCGGCGGCCTGCGCATGATGAACCCAGGCTCCCTTTACGGCCCCCGTGGAGGGAGCACAAAATCCCTGCTCTTGCTCGAAGTAACAAGAGGCGCCCTTCTTGAAGCTACTGCGGTCAGTCTGTAGCTCATAAGTTAGCCTTGGCTAATCTATTACAAATTGGGAGATAATCGAGATTTCCTATCAAAACACTAGGAATTGAAGTTCAGGAGTCGTATACTGCCACAATGATTTAATTCCTACTGGTTTGCTATGAATTGAGACTGACGTGACCATAAAAACAATATATCTAGATAACGCAGCCACCACAGCTGTTGCTCCAGAAGTAATTCAGGAGATGCTACCCTACTTTGAAACGCTTTGGGGTAACCCTTCTTCTCTGTATGCCTTTGGGCAACAGACGCGCAGTGCTCTAGCAGATGCGCGCAATCGCATTGCCACCCACCTGGGCACAAGCGATCAAAACATCTACTTTACCGCCAGTGGCACAGAGGCTAACAACTGGGCCATCAAAGAAACGATGTTTGCCTACCAAAACAAAGGCAGGCACTTTGTTACCACCGCAATTGAACACCACGCAACTTCGCACTCTGCTGCCTGGCTACAAAAGCGCGGCTATGAAGTCACCTTCTTAAAAGTAGACAAGGATGGCCTGGTAGATCCTGAAGAGTTTAGAGCTGCCCTGCGCCCAGACACCGTGCTTGCCTCCATCATTTACGGCAACAATGAAATAGGAACGGTACAGCCTATCAAAGAACTGGCTGCCATTGCGCGCGAGAACAAGGTGCTCCTTCATACCGATGCGGTACAAGTGGTGGGGCATATGCCTGTTGACGTGGAGGATTTGGGCGTTGATTTCTTGAGCGCTTCTGGCCACAAGTTCAATGCGCCTAAGGGAGTAGGCTTTCTCTATATCCGCAAGGGTATTAAGACCAAGGGCCTTCTTGATGGTGGCGCGCAAGAGCGCAAGCGGCGCGCTGGCACCGAAAATGTGCCTTATATCATGGGCATGGCCAAGGCTCTCGATCTGAGCGTGGCGAATATGCACGAGCGCACTGCCCACGAAATGAAACTGCGCGACCGCCTTATCAACCGACTTCTAAGCGAAGTTGAGCATTGCTACCTCAATGGGCACCGCACTCAGCGCCTGGCAAGCAATGTGAATATCTCCTTTGAGTTTGTTGAAGGCGAGTCTTTACTACTCATGCTTGAGCAGCGGGGCATCCTGGCATCCAGTGGCTCCGCCTGTGCCTCGGGTTCTCTTGACCCCAGCCATGTTCTTTTGGCTATTGGCCTGCCCCATGAAATTGCTCATGGCAGTTTGCGCCTGACGCTCAGCCATGAAACCAGCATAGAAGACATAGATTACACTGTTCGGGCCATCAAGGAGGTTGTAGCGCAGCTCAGGAGAATGAGCCCGCTATATGAAGACTTCATGGCCGGAAGGAAGGCTCTCAGCGCCGTTAAGTAATATATTGGACAGTTTAAGCAGAGGATGGTTAATTTGAGCGAGTAGATTGGCATGAAAGTCAGGTTCGTGACCGAGGGAGTTTATACCTGATAAATGACCGAGGTTCGGTTCTGACTTGAATGCCAAGGTGCCCCTCAAATTAAGCACTGGCAAGCAAAGGAAACCAGTCAATGAGTTATTCAGAAAAAGTAATGGAGCACTTTTCAAACCCTCGCAATATGGGTGAGATAGAAAACCCCAGTGGAGTTGGCACCGTTGGCAACGCCCAGTGTGGCGACATCATGCGTGTCTACCTTGACATAAACGATGGCATCGTCAATGACGTCAAATTTAAAACCTTTGGCTGCGCAGCAGCTGTAGCCACCTCCAGCATGGCTACCGAGCTGGTCAAGGGCAAAACGATTGAAGAAGCGCTCAAGGTTACCAACGCCGCCGTATGCGACGCCCTTGATGGCCTGCCGCAGGTCAAGGTGCACTGCTCACTTTTGGCAGAAGAAGCTATTCATGCAGCACTTTGGGATTACGCGCAAAAGGAGGGCATCGCCATTGAAGGCCTGGAGCCACCCAAGAGCGACATTCATGAAGAAGAAGAGGAAGAAGAGGCTTACTGATGCGCGCAAGCAGCAAGGTTCGCTATGCCCTCTATTTGATGATCGACGTAGCCAAGCACCAAGAAGCTGGCCCTGTTCCCCTCAGGGAGGTTTCGGTAAGGCAAAACATATCACTCAAATATCTCGAGCAAATTGCTTCTCAATTAAGCAAATTTGGCTATTTGGAGAGTATACGTGGTGCACAGGGTGGCTACCGCCTGGCTCGCGAGGCCGCCAGCATTAGCGCCGGAGATATCATGCGGGCTGCCGAAGGAGAGTTTGTTTCTGTTGCGTGCCTTGACGAAGAGGCAGAAGCCTGCCCACGCCAGTCACACTGCTGTAGCATCGCTGCCTTTTGGCAGGGGCTCCACCAGACCATTGATAGCTATACTGACGACGTTTCTTTAGAGAGCCTGGCGCTCACTCAGCTTTGAGCTCATTGACATAGGTCAAGGTAGCAGCATCTGCCGACTACTATACTCCCACATAGGATCAACAAAGGCTCTGCAAAGAGCACGCAAGGCAGTAGCGTATTTTCAAAAACTTCAGCCGTTAATCTGATGTATACAAATCCTTGCGCGGTTATCGGTATAATACGACACTGACTTGATTCAAGAGCAATTTCTGCAAAGAGAATGGTGCCCTCGATACGATTCGAACGTACGACACCAGCTTTAGGAGAGCTGTGCTCTATCCCCTGAGCTACGAGGGCATATAAGTATTCTAGCATGATGGGGAAATCGTTCAATGTTTGTTTGCGAAGTTTTGGAGGACTTTTGAATACTCAATTAAAAAAGCGACTCACCGTTGTAACAGGTATTTGCGTAGTGGTTCTGATAATAGTTCTGGCTGTGGTAAGCGGAGCAAGCGGCTATAAGACCATGAGTGTTGCCCAGGCACTGGAGCCAGACAATCGTGATGCTCGCGTACAGGTTTCTGGGCAAGTCGTGAGCGGGTCCTACGCTTTTGACAGCGGAACGCTTACCTTTTCCATCTTTGATCCAGAAGGAAACCCAAAAGAGCACCTGGAGGTAATCTATCAAGGTGGTGTTTCTTCTACGTTTGGAAATCAAGTAACGGCCATCTGCACGGGTATCATAAACAATCAAGGAATTTTGGAATGTTCTGAGTTGGTAACCAAATGCCCCTCGAAATACGAGTCGGCTACCGACGCCCTCACCGTACCTCAGCTTTTGAGCTATGGCTCAACTGTGGTGGACAATCCCCTCAGAATTACCGGCGAGGTTAAACCGGGAAGCATCAGGTCGGTACAAGAAAAAGAGCGGCTTGTGCTGCAAGACCAGGCTTCTGATGCGGAGATTTCCATAGTGTTTGCCGGAGCCTTACCCGACGAGATTAAAGACAATTCAGTTTTGGTTATCACGGGCTCTCTCAACAGCGCTGGTCAATTTGATGCAACCGACATTGCCCTTCGCGAGTAGCAAGCACTCAATGAAGCTCGTCAGAGTCGCAAGCCTTTACAGTCATGACAACTACTCTTTTCATGACATATATAATAGAACCTTCAACAACACTATCATAGAGGAGTATAAAGTATGGTAGCCCTTGGAACTCTTAGTCTTACGTTGGCATTTATAGCAACTGTCGCATCGGTTGTTTGCCTTTCAATAGCTGCATTTAATGCCAAAACGCTCAATGCGTCAGGTGCAAAAAAGCAGCAGGACACTCAATCAATAGACAAGCTTCAGTTTATTGGCTTTGTGGTTGTCTGGGTCAGCGCTGCTACCCTGACTGTCTGCTGCGCCATTATCGTCATTGCCCTTTTGGGTGGAGATAACACCATCAACTATGTTGTATTCAATAGAAGCAACTCTGCCTCCAACCTGGCTTTACTCTATAAGGTTTCTGGCTTGTGGGCTGGCCGCGCAGGATCATTGATGTTTTGGGCGTGGCTCATCTCGCTCTTTAATGCGGTAGTAGCGCTTAAGGCTTGGCGCTTTACGCAAAACGTCAAGCAGGCACCAGAGAAGCTCTCTTCAGAAACATCCAAGGCTCATCCAGTGCTTGGCAGGGCAATGGACTCTGCTGCTCTCACTGTTGCGCAGTTGGTACTGCTCGTCTTCTTGTGCATATTGGTGTTTGACCCGGGCAATTATCCCTTTGAGGCCTTTCCCAAAGAATTCATTGATGAGACGGGTGCCCTGCTTGGCAATGCTGCCCTGCTGCGTATGAATGTTTTGCTTGAGCATTGGGCAATGTCAATTCATCCTCCTACGCTTTTCATTGGCTATGCGGGCTTGACCATTCCCTTTGCCTACGCATTGGCAGCCCTCTATGTAAATGACTCCTCAAGGTTTTGGGTGGACAGATCTGGTCGCATCGCTTTGATATCGTGGCTCTTTCTTGGTGCGGGCATCGGCCTGGGCTCGGTTTGGGCATATATGGAGCTCACCTTTGGTGGCTACTGGGCTTGGGATGCGGTAGAAAATGCCAGTCTTTTGTCTTGGGGAGCAGCGGTAGCGCTCATACACACCATGACTATCTACCGTCAACGCGGCACCTTTAAGCGATGGGCTGTCATGCTTGCCTGTCTCACCTTTTCTTTTGTCATCGTGGGTACCTTTATCACCCGCACAGGCATTGTGTCGAGCGTGCATGCTTTTGACGCCAACCTGATTTCTCAGATACTCTTTGGTATCTTGATTATTATTCCGCTTATTGCAGGATTTGTGGGATTGATGGTTCGCCGCAGTAGCTTTGCTGACGCAACTGACGAAAGCACTGCCGCAGAAGGTTTCTTGAGCAGGGACGTTGCCTACTATCTCACCAATATCGTCATGGTGGTATGCATGCTTCTCCTTTTGTATATGACGATGGCTCCTGCAATACCGGCACTCGATTTTCTGCCAAATTGGTCTCAGTGGCTCTATCTGGGTGGGCAGACTCTGCTTGCTCCATCATATGATGCCGTTGCGCGCCCCATAGGAATCCTCTTTTGCCTCATCATTGCTCTTTGCCCCCTACTGGCTTGGAGAAAAACCGGTCTCAAGAGTTTTGCAAAACAAGCCTGGCTGCCCGCAGTGGGCGCAGGGCTGGTCTTTGCAGGTCTTTGCGTGTTTTTTGTTGAAACCTTATTGCCCACCTACATGCTTATCATGACTTTGGATGGAGACAGCGCCCAAGCGCTCATGGAGGCCGGGCCCTTCTTTCTCTCGCCCATGGCGGTGTTTCTCTATTATGCCGCTATGACCCTCGTTGGCTTTTTTATAGCCAGTTTGCTCTTCTTTAACTCTCTGGTTTTATTGGTGCGCGCCATCGCAAAGCGCAATCTGCGCGTACAGACCATTGGAGGCTGTATAGCTCACCTGTCTATGGGCATTATTCTGGTTGGACTCATAGGTTCTTCTGTATACACCTTTAAGACTGAGGGCTACCTTGCCAATCCCAGCCCTAATCCTCATGCTGCAGAAGCCGGTAATCCTCATTCCATCATGGGCAGCGGAGCCAAGGAGACCTTCCTCATTAAGAACTATGCCCTTACTTTTGTATCCGAAGACGTGGAGCACTTAGACAACGGTGATGAGATTCGCCACACGCTGACTCTCTCGGTTGAAAAAAATGGGGAGTTCTTGGGCTATGTACGCCCTCAGATTACCGAGGTTCTCTCTGCCAAACAGCTTTCCGGCAAGGAACAAAACCTCTTGCATCCCTCTGTATTAAGCCGACCCGGAGAGGATCTTTTTGTGGTTTTTGGTGGCATTGACCCCATGTCTGGCAACTTCTGGCTTGACGTACGCGTTACCCCTCTCATCTGGTATGTCTGGCTGGGCTTTGGCCTTTTGATGCTGGGCACGGCAATAGCTGCCTTTGGTGTACGTAACGGCAAGAAGAAAAGGCTTACGGATGGTTACGAGAGCTCAGCAGACGCTGAGGAAGCGGGTGACGCAGAGCTTGAGCTTGATGAAGAGGCTGGTGATACAGAGACTGGTGATTCAGAGGCTGATACAGAAGCTGACGATGATGATGCTGATGAGAAGGCTGATGTAGAAGCTGATGAGGCTGATATTGATGAGGAGGCTGATGCTGAAGTTGATGACACAGAAGCTGACGTTGATGCCGAGGCTGAAGAGGCCGCCGATACGGACGCTGATGAAAAATCTGATGACGACCTTCAAGAAAAACAGAGCTGAGCGCTGCGCAAGTGATGACGACCGCATCTGCCATAACAGTGCAAAAGATGAGCAAGGTCTTTGGCCAGCGCAAGGCCTTGGACAAGGTGAGCTTTGAGCTACCCCAGGGAGCCTTTCTCTCAATCTTTGGGCCAAATGGTGCGGGCAAAACCACGCTGCTTCGCATACTTTCTACCTTAATGAGGCCAAGCAGCGGAAGTGCAGAGGTCTTGGGCTTTGACCTCAAAGAAAAGCCCGGAGGTCTGCGCAATCATATTGGCTTCATTTCGCACAAACCGTTGCTGTACCTTGATTTGAGCGCAGAGGAAAACCTGCTCTTTGCCGCCCGACTCTACGGCGTAGAAGAGCCAGAGCAACGTGTAAGCGAGCTTTTAGCTGTTGTGGAGCTCACGGCTAGACGCCACGACAGCGTACGCACGTTCTCACGTGGCATGACACAGCGCCTGTCCATTGCAAGAGCCTTGGTGCACGACCCGCAGCTGGTGTTCTTAGACGAGCCCTATTCTGGACTGGATCCTCACGCCGTGCACATCTTTGACGAACTGCTGCAAAAGATTCGCGAGCAAGAGAGCCTCGAGCGGCAGCGCAGCTTCTGCATGGTGAGCCACGACATGGACAAAGGTCTTGATTTGGCTACCCACCTCCTCATACTCGAAAAAGGCAAGGTGGTGCTCTTTGACCAAAAAGATGAGATTGATCGCAGCGACTTCGTGAGGCATTACCATCGTAGTGTGGGGATGGGAGTGGCCTGATGAGCACAAAGAAGCGCGTGTCCACCTTTGAGCACTATAAAATCCTCCTGGGCAAGGATCTCAGACGAGAGTTCCGCACTCGCGAAATGCTTTCGACAATGGGCATCTACACTTTGTTGGTTCTGGTCATCTTTGGCATTGCTCTCATGCAGACCTCGGCAAAAATCGACATTGTGCAGATGAGCGGCGGCCTGTTTTGGGCGCTTATTGTCTTTACCTCTCTGCTTGGGCTCAATCGCTCCTTTGCCTACGAAAAGGAAGATGGGGCTTTGGAGGGCGTGCTTTTGGTGCCTCTGGATCGCTCGGTTATTTTTCTCTCAAAGCTAACGGCCAACTTCCTCTTACTCATCATAGTTGAAGCCATTGCCATTCCTCTCTTCTTCCTCTTTTTCTTAAGCGGTGTAGAGATGCAGCCTTCGCTGCCCTTGGCATTAGCGCCCTTGCTGGTGGGAACCATCGGCATTGCCGGCGTTGGTACGCTGCTGGCCACCATAACCATCAATACCCGCGGCAAAGACATGCTCTTGGCTCTGCTTTTCATTCCTCTGGTTTTTCCCCTTCTCTATGCCTGCGTCTCTGCCACTACGCTTGCCATAACGGGAGGCGACATGCTCACAGGTGCCTATACCGCTGGACTAACTTTGGCAATAGGCTATGATGTAGTGATGATTCTGGTTTCTTGGCTGCTCTACGACTTTGTGGTGAGCGCCTAGGCGCTGCAATAAGAAGGATTGGTGATTGTTGACCCATGCAGTATAAAGCTACGATTTTTGACAAACTTGCCCTGCCGCTCTTGCTATTTGGTGGAGTGCTCATTGTTTTTGCGTTTGTATTTGCCTTTACCATAACGCCTCCTGCGCAAGGCGATGCAATGCTCGCGGTGCCTGCGCCTATAGGAGACTTTTTTCTCACCAATATTGTGCTGCTGTCGCAAAAGATTTTTTACTTTCATGTACCCGTAGCTATGGTGAGCTTTGGAGCGCTGGTATTTACTGCCATTTACGGCATCCTGTTTCTCAAGACACGCAATAGTAAGTATGACATGCGCGCGCGCCTCTCAACGGAGATTTCTCTGGTCTTTGTGCTGATGACCATGGTTTCTGGCCTAGCCTGGACGCGCTCTGACTGGGGGGTATGGTGGTCATGGGAGCCCCGTCTCACTACCTATTTCATTTTGATGCTCATGGTGTTTAGCTACTTTATCTTGCGCACTGCAGTAAGCGACCCCGAGCGTCGCGCGGTGTACAGCTCGGTCTTTGGCATCATTGTGTTTATCAATGCTCCCCTTTGCTTCATGATCACCCGCCTCATTCCTTCGAGCCTCCACCCAGTAGTTTTTAGAGCAGACTCTGGCTTGCCACCCCTTATGCTCATACCCTTTTTGGTAGCAATGCTTGGGTTTGTTTGCATTGCCTTTGCGCTGTATCGCATGCGCCTTCGTACCAGTCAATCACAAGAAAACATTGAGATGCTCAAAACACGTCTCGAAGAGTTGGAGGGATAAAATATGGATCCTGTATTAAACGAGCTCTACGCATCCGCGCTTTCCTTTGTACCTTACCTCATTGCAGCCTATGCCCTCATGTGGGTGGTGTTGTTTGCCTACATCATTTATTCGCATCGTGGTCTTGCCAAGACCGAAAAGCACATAACTGCCCTGGAAGAAGCCATCAATCAGCTACAGCGCAAGTCTTAGCACACTGCTTACGCTAAAACTTAATAGTGGGTTCCAGATGGTCTTAGCCTTGGCACTTTCTAAGCCAGCGGGTTTGATAACTAAGGTATAATCGCTAAAAACCTTAGCAGCTTGTCGGCAAGCATTTTTGCCAGAGCACCAAGGGAAATTACATCAGGGGAAAGGTAATAAAAATGAAGGAAGCTCGCATATCAATTCAGTCAAATCGCTCGAGGATCAAGGTCTCGCTAACCAGGAAGCTTGTCTGCTACTCTCTTGCTCTACTCTTATCCCTGAGCCTTTTGCCGGCAATGCCTCTCATGGCTTTTGCAGATGAGGCTGAGTTGCATGAGATCGAGCTGGTAGGCAGCGAGCAAGAATTCAATGCGCAAGAAAGCCCCGATGGGACTTTTGAAGTTGATGAGGCAGAGGCTGAGGATGCCGCAGACGCGCCCGAGCACGAGGTGCCATCAAACGATGCAGCAGCGGAGCCCTCTGAGCCTGACAATAGTTATGCAGAGCTTCAAATGCTTAAAGAGCGTGAAGCTGCTGATGCCCTGGTGGCTAAAGAAGCAGATACTTTGGAGCTACAAAGTACAGGGGAGCTGGGGGTTGCAGAGCTCAATCTTGAAGTGTTGCCTCAAGCTAATGCTGCCCTGTTTGAGATTAAAGTTGGAGAAAGTGGACAGATTAATATTGCTAACCAGTGGAGTACTGCTATTGTGGTTTCTCGAAACAATGGCTCAGGCACGCAGGTTCAGCAAGCCCGTCATACCACTCTCACCGTTACACGAGGTGACACAATAAAAGTAGTAGAATCCAGCCCAGGGGTTACTTTCAGAAGCTGGTCGGGCGGCAGCGGTGCCTTTGTTTCTGGAGTAAAGGCCGCTATCACTGCAATGCCTGCGATGCCTGCCTTCACTACTACCTCTGCGGGCACTGTTGCCGGGAGCTTGTTCTTTTCGGGCTTCAACAGCCCAGGCTCTCTCACTTCTCTTCCGGCTGGGTCGTTTGACACCTCAAAAATTACTACTGTCGGCGACAACTTCTTTTCGGGCTTCAACTGCGAAGGCGCTCTCACCTCCCTTCCGGCTGGATCGTTTAACACCTCTAAAATAACTACTATCGGGGAGTTTTTCTTTGAAAGCTTCAACGAAGATGGCTCTCTCACTTCTCTTCCAGCTGGGTCGTTTAACACCTCTAAAATAACTACTTTGCCCTTTTGTAGTTTCAATTCTTTTAACTTTCTGGGCTCCCTCACCTCCCTGCCAGCAGGATCGTTTAATCTCTCAAGCGTTACTACTGTTGGCGACTGGGTATTTTCCTGGTTTAATGAAAGCGGTGCTCTCACAACGCTACCCGCAGGGTCTTTTAACACCTCAAAAATTACCACAGTTGGCGACGGATTCTTTATTGATTTCAACACACAGGGTCGTATCACCTCTCTCCCAACCGAATCATTTAATCTCTCTAAAGTAACCAAGGCAGGACATTATTTTTTGAGCTGCTTTGCTGCCGATAGCCCTTTGGCTTCCCTGCCAACTTCTTTCAAGCTTCCTCAGTCGCTCAGCTCTGTAGGCAATAATTATTGTTTTCATATGTTTGAGGATTCCTCACTAACTCGCGGAAACCAAACTATTCCGCTTTACTTTGCTGTAGCCTCTCATAACACCTTTAAGAACACTAATATCACACCGGTAAGCCCTGCAGCTGGGATAACGGTACGGGTCAATGGCGCACCCCCAAGTTACACCATCTCCTATCGTGCCAATGGTGGCACGGGAAGTGTTGCGTCTCAAACCGTCACCACCGGTGCAAGCTTTACCACCAGAGCCAATGCCTTTAGCCGCCCAGGCTATACCTTTACAGGCTGGAATACAGCTGCCAACGGCAGTGGTAGCACTTGGGCTGCCAGTTCCAGTCGAACCTATCAAGCAAAAAGTAATACCACCCTCTATGCCCAGTGGAAGGTGGATCCCAACGCCAAAAAACCTACAATCACCACAACGGTGGCTTCAGTGCATGCAGGCATCACCGGCATCAACTACAAAAAGACACTCAAAGCCACAGGCACAGGCACCATAACCTGGTCTCACACATCAGGCAGCCTGCCACCAGGGCTTAAGCTCTCAAGTGCAGGTGTCATAACAGGTAAGCCCACCAAGCCAGGCACTTACAACTTCAAAGTGAGAGCTACCAATAGCATTGGAAATACCACTAAGACCTTTACCATCAAGGTCAACAACCCAAGCATATCCATAAGCTATCAAACCCACGTACAATCCGTAGGCTGGCAAGCTTTCAAAAAAGATGGTGCCATGAGTGGCACTTCAGGTAAAGCCTTAAGACTTGAAGGTATCAAGATTAACTTACAAAACAACACTGGCATCTCTGGAGGCATCAGATACTCCACCCACGTACAGTCCATCGGCTGGCAAAAGAAGGTAAGCCTCAACACCAACGGCAAAAGCCTCAAAGACGTCAAAGGCCCCATGCGTGGCACCTCAGGTAAAGCACTCAGGCTTGAAGCCATTACCATAGAACTGACCGGAGACTTAAAGAAACACTACGACATCTACTACCGTGTACACGCACAAAGTGTAGGCTGGATGGGCTGGGCAAGAAATGGCCAAGAGGCAGGTACTGCTGGTCATGCCTATAGACTTGAAGGTATACAGATTGTGTTAGTGCCCAAGGTTGGCGGCAAGAAGCCGGGTAATACCTTCAAGGGCATTACCACGCCTGCAGGCACTCGCGCCTTTATTCAGAAGTAAGAAGGTGTGTGCTGCTAATTGGCGCTCACCTCTTTTTGGTGTGTCGTTAAGCCTTGGCATTTTGCTTTGCGATAAGCTCCGCGGCGGTCTCGCGCAGTTGGTATTTCTTGACCTTTTTTGACAAGGTCTCGGGGTACTCTGTTACAAAGAAGACGTACTTAGGCACCTTATAGCGAGCCATCTGCTTGATCATCGTTTCGCGAATGCCCTCATCAGAAAGAGTAAAGCCTTCGCGCTGCTTAACAAAGGCTACAACTATCTCGCCATATTTCTCGTCAGGCGCTCCTACAACCTGAGCATCCAAGACCCCAGGAATGGAGAGCATGAAGTTTTCTATCTCAAGCGGGTAGATATTCTCGCCACCTCGAATGATCATATCCTTGATGCGCCCGGTGATATTGTAGTAGCCGTCCTCGTCATAGGAACCCAGGTCTCCAGAATGCAAGAAACCATCCTCGTCTATCGCTTGCGCTGTGGCTTCGGGCATCTTGTAGTAGCCCTTCATGACGTTGTAGCCCTTGCAACAGATTTCGCCCTTCTCGCCTGGGCCGCAGATACTTCCATCCTCAGGATTAATGACACGCACCTCAACTGGCGCATGCTTGCGACCTACAGTATGCTGCTTGTGCCAGTCTTCGTCATCTGCGTGGGTTTGAATAAAAACCGGGCTTGTCTCGGTAAGACCGTAGCAGTTGGTCATCTCCTTCATATGCATGCGCTCCATGGCTTCTTTGGTTACCTCGGGAGGCACCGCAGCACCAGCAATGATGCCCGTGCGCAGACTGGTAAGATCAAGCTCGGTAAAGCGAGGGTGATTGAGCACCGCAATATACATAGTAGGCACGCCATAAAACGCCGTAGCACGCTCCTTGCTTATTGCCTCCAGCACCAAGAGCGGGTCAAACTCCTCCACCACCACCATGGTTGAGCCATGCGTGAGAACAGCCATAACACCCAAAACACAGCCAAAGCAGTGGAAAAACGGTACGGGTAGGCATACGCGGTCAACGTGGGTAAACTTTTGATTTTCGCCAATATAAAAGCCGTTGTTAAGGATGTTGCGGTGGGTAAGCATGACCCCCTTGGGAAAACCCGTTGTTCCACTGGTGTATTGCATGTTAACTACCGAGTTGTTGGTAAACTCCTTGGTGGCATCCTTGAGAGCCTCATCGTCTGAATGCGAGCCAAGGAGCAAGAGTTCCGGCACGGTAAAGAAGCCCCGATGCTTTTCTGGCCCCATGTAGATGAGGTTTTTGAGATGTGGGTATGTGGCGGTTGTCAGATGCCCACGCTCACAGTCGGCTGCCTCTGGAACGAGCTCGCGAATAATCTTGACATAGTCCACGTCGCGCCACGCATCAATGATGCAAAGCGTGTTCATATCGCTTTGATTGAGCACATAGTCGAGCTCATGGCTCTTATAGGCAGGGTTGAGTGTCACCAGTACAATGCCAAGTTTTGCGGTAGCAAACATAAAGGTGAGCCAGTCGGGAATGTTACGCGCCCATACGCCCAGGTGGTCGCCAGGTTTCATGCCTATGGCAAGCAAGCCCTTGGCGAGGTTGTCGGTGCGGATATCAAAGTCTTGATAGCTCCAACGCAGCTGCCGGTCTGGGTACACAATAAAGTCTTGGTGGGGGCGAGCCTCGACCTGCCTCCTGAAATACTCACCAATGGTAAGCTCACTATGCAAAGGGTAGTCCAAACTCCCGGGTGTTGGATTTGGCACAATTGTGTCATTCATTAGTTCTCCTTACATGCCTTCTACTTAGCTGGTGCCTTAACAAAGGTGGGGTTTCTGTGAGCGAGCCGATTGCCTTGATCATCTGGCTTGAGCTAAAGGAAGTGCATTTCTCATGCTTGACCAAAGCCCCTGTCAGATGAGAGTGGCTGGATGCCGCTCACGAAAAGCCAGTGACTGATTATAGTGGAGTATAAACGCAGGCTACAAACTTGGCGCATTGCCCCTTGTAGGAGCGCACCTGATGCGGCACGATTGAGTCGTAGTATATGGAATCGCCCGGCTCAAGAACATACACCTCTTTGCCATAGGCAATCTCCAGTGACCCTTCAAGTGCATAGAGCCACTCCTCGCCCTCGTGGGCACTCAGCGTGTGCTCTACTTCCTCTGATGGCTCCAGGGTGATAAAGAAAGGTTCCATATGGCGCGAGACTTTTCCTTCAGCCAGGGCGGCAAAGCTGAGCTCGCCAGCATCAGACTGTGTCTCTAGGCCCTTTAGGCGTGTGCTATTTTGGTAGTCGCTTGCCTTGGTAAAGATAGGGCCGAGGTTTTCCTCATCGTCGAGCAGAGTGCCAAGGCGCACGCCGAGCGAACGCGTTATTTTGATAAGCGGTGCTAACGAGGGTGCCACCGCACCAGCTTCCAGATCCTTGATGACCTGAATATCGCAACCACAGCGTTGTGCAAGTTCTTCTGGCGACAAGAGCAAAGACTCCCTGAGTTCCGTTATTTTGGCACCAATGCCAGCCTTTGTTTCTGTTCCTGCAGCCTGGGCGTCCGCAGTATCTTCAATCTTGCTCATAACTATCACCTGCCTTAAGAGGTTTTGGGTTTGCCCATTCCTGGGCACTGGTTTTACTGCCCATTCCTGGGTACTGGTTTTGCGCAAGCTGCGCTAAGATAAGCCGATATTCTACAGCAGTGTATGCCCAATTGCACCGGGGGCTCGACAAGGTGCGCAAGAAGCTCCTACACGGCAGCGAGGGCTTGTTCCAGGTCTGCCAAAAGGTCTGCAGTGCCCTCAATGCCGCAGGAGAGGCGAATCATATCTGGGGCGATGCCGCAGGCTGCCAGCTCCTCATCATTCATCTGCCTGTGCGTGGCATTGGCGGGGTGCAGGACACAGGTACGTGCATCAGCAACATGGGTGGCAATCTGCCCAAGCCTGAGCGCACTCATGAAGGTCTCGGCTCCGGTTCTGCCGCCAGAAACACGAAAGCTCACCACACCGCAAGAGCCGTTGGGTAAGTATTTTTTACCCAGTTCAAAGTAGGGGTCATTTGGCAGGCCAGGATACTTGACTTCAACAATCTTAGAATGTGCTTGCAAAAACTCGGCTGCTGCCTGCCCATTGGCACAGTGTTGCTGCATGCGTACATGCAGACTCTCCAGACCTAAATTCAATAAAAAGGCATTCTGTGGAGCCTGAATGCTGCCTAGATCTCGCATGAGCTGCACGGTAGCCTTGGTGATATAGGCTCCTCCCAAACCAAACTTCTCTGCATATACCACACCACGATAGCTCTCGTCTGGCTCGGTAAGGCCTGGAAACTTGTCTGCATACGCCAGCCAGTCAAAACGTCCGGAGTCAACAATACAGCCTCCTACGGCAGCGCCGTGTCCGTCCATGTACTTGGTTGTTGAGTGCGTAACTATATCTGCCCCCCACTCTATGGGGCGACAATTAACCGGAGTAGGAAAGGTGTTGTCAACTATCAAAGGAACACCATGTGCATGCGCGGCCTTGGCCCAGCGTTCAATGTCAAAGACCGAGAGTACAGGATTTGCAAGTGTCTCGCCAAAGACAGCCTTCGTATTGGGTTTAAAGGCGGCCTCGAGCTCGTCATCGCTGCAGCTCAGAGGCAAAAAAGTAAACTCGATGCCCATCCGCTTCATCGTCACTGCAAAGAGATTGTAGGTTCCTCCATAAAGCTCAGAAGAAGCTACTATATGGTCGCCACACGAGGCAATATTGAACACCGCATAAAAACTTGCTGCCTGGCCGCTTGACGTGAGCATGGCAGCGGATCCGCCTTCAAGCGCGCATATCTTGGCTGCCACGTTGTCGTTGGTGGGGTTTTGCACACGTGTATAGAAATAGCCCGAGGCCTCCAGGTCAAAGAGTTTACCCATGAATTCGCTTGAGTCATATGTAAAGGTGGTGCTTTGGATGATGGGCACCTGCCGGGGCTCTCCGTTGCCGGGCTTGTACCCGCCTTGAACACAAATAGTATCAATTGATTTACTCATGGGTTTCCTCACTTTGCATATATTGAAAATAGTTATACTGATTAGACCTGTTAGTACCCTGTAGCACCTAAAAGTTTGCCAATATGCGCTGAGCATCTTTCGCAGGGCAAGGCGGACGATTGAGCGCTACTGGGCGTAACGCGAATGAGAACAACGCAGCCATGCGGAAGATGAGCAAGCGGATTGGCAAACTTTTAGGTGTTACAGGGTACCAGTATCGCATATTAGCCCTTGTATTCATAGGGGCACTCGACACCGCCAATTATTACCTGCTGGTATCAGATAGAGAATATGCTTTCCATTACGGCACTCTTGTGCCACAATGTTCAACTGTAGTTTTATTGTTAGTTGCTACGCTAAGCGATATGAGCGTATCAGAAAGGGAGCGTAAGGAATATGAAGAAGACCAAAGTACTACTTGTTGCGGCTTTGAGCCTGTCTTTGGCGGCAGGACTTTTTGGGCTGACTGCATGCGTTGGCGCAGGGGGCGTTGCTGCAACTATTAATGGTGAGCCAATAATGGAAAAAGACGTCACCGAATCTATCGAAAGCATGCGTGCACAAAACCCCGAGTATAGCGACCCAGCTGCTTGGGCTGAGGCAATGGCTGGCAGCGGCCTGACGCCAGAATCATTGCGCGAGAGGGTTATTAAAGGTATGGCTCAAGAGATTCTCTTAAAAAAGGAAGCCGCAGAGCAGGGATTTACCGTAGATGAGGATGCCATAAGAGAGTCAATTGAAAATACCAAGGCAACCACTGGCGTTGAAGATGATGCGGCATGGCTCGAGATGCTTCAAGCCTATGGCTATAAAGATGAGCAGGCCTATTTCGATAGCCTGCATTTCAATGAGCTTCAAAATCAGCTTTACGATTCTTTTGAGATTGTTCCCAGTGATGAAGATCTTCGCACCTTTATCTCGCAGGCTCCAGATGCAGTGGACGGTTTTCAACTGCCTGGAACAGAAGATGCTGAAGAACCAGTGGCCATCTCTCCCGACGACATTGACTTGGGCAGCATCCCCGAAGATGTTCTTGATCAGTACAAAGATCTTTGGCTGAACAACAGCAGGGGAATGGCCTTTCAAGAGTGGGTTGAAGAACTGTTAGAAAACGCCGATCTGGTCATCAACCCCATGCCCGAAAATGTTTCGTACAACGTAGACATGGATTCTGCTGACGGAACCCCCGAAGATGAATTCTACCCTGAAGAAGATGAGTTCGATGACACAAGCGATTACAGCTCTTCCGAAGCAGTTGCTGATGCCTTGGCGCAAGGCCTTGAGATTAATGACGAAGTCGTTGGCACGGGAGCCATTGCCGAGTCTGGCTCGCTGATAAGCGTGCACTATGAGGGAACCCTTGAAGATGGAACTGTCTTTGATAGCAATATGGAAGGCGACGAGCCCTTCCAACTCACGCTTGGTAGGGGTCAGGTCATACGTGGTTGGGATGCAGGCATTGCTGGCATGCAGGAAGGCGGAACACGCACCTTGGTTATTCCCGCACCGCTCGCCTATGGCGATGCTGACCTTGGTACCATTCCACCAAACTCGACACTATACTTTACCGTTGAACTTGTTGCTGTAAACTAGTGCCCTTACTACATAGTTGCCCAAGAGAGAGGAGCGCTTGCGCTTCTCTCTCTTTCTCTTGGCTGGCTCTCAAGCGGTTCTCAAGCGATTGCGACAAAGTGGAGCCCTGCGAGCCACCTGTTTTGCTACAATGGTGGTATGACTAAGAAACTATTAATGGGAAACGCAGCGGCGGCGCACGGCGCGTTAGCTGCTGGAGTGAATCTAATTTCTGGCTACCCAGGTACGCCTTCGAGCGAACTGTTGGAAGTGGCTTCTGCCTTTGTGCAAAATGCTGTTGCAGACGGAGTCCTGAGCGCCGAGCAGGCACCTCACGTAGAATGGTCGGTCAACGAAAAAGCTGCTTTGGAAGTTGCCTATGGAGCCTCAATTTCGGGGGCTCGCGCCCTGGTTACCATGAAACAAGTTGGGCTCAATGTAGCAGCTGACCCCTTCATGACCATTGCAACCCTGGGTGTCAAAGGCGGCCTTGTGCTCTACGTGGCAGACGACCCAGGACCAATTTCGTCTCAAAATGAGCAGGATACTCGCTTGTATGCGCAGTTTGCCAAAATCCCCCTCCTCGACTCGTCGTCTCCAGAAGAACTCTTTGCCCTGATGCCTCGTGCCTTTAGACTCTCAGAGCAACACGGTTGTGCGGTCATCGTACGGGCTACCACGCGTATCTGCCATGGTAGTGCGCCCGTGCCAGCGGTGAACCGCTATAAACCTCATCCAATTAGTGGTTTTGAGCGAAACCCCCGGTGGGTGATATTTCCCCCTTTGGCATACCAGGCGCACCTTGCAGTACCCGAGCGCCTGCAATCCATCCTTGCCAATCCAGACTTTTCTGATTTGAATTATCAGATAAGGGCAGATGATACTCCTGCTGAACTTGGTATTGTCGCTGGAGGTATTTCTTGGTCTTATCTACAAGACGTGCTTTGTCAATATAACTTGTCAGCTTCCTTTGACCTTTTGAAGCTTGGCGCGCCATTTCCTTTTCCGGAAGAGCTGGTTACCGACTTTCTCATGAGGCATAGAACGGTATTGGTGTTTGAAGAACTCGAGCCCACCATCGAACGAGAGTTGCACCGAGTTGCCGGCAGCGAACAAACTGGCAGCTTCATCTATGGAAAACTCACCGGTACCACCCGTTTTGCAGGAGAGAACAGTGTGGCGATCATAAGCGACGATCTGCTGCACTTTTTGCGTGTGGTAGGCTTGTTGCCTAAGGAGCTTTTGCCGGAGGAGTCTTTGCTGGAGGAGTCTTTGCTGGAGGAGCTTGCTACCCTCACTCCTGAGCCCAGCTTTGATGAGCTTCTCATACCGCGCCCTCCCGTGCTTTGTGCTGGCTGCCCACATCGAGCTTCTTTCTACGCTGTCAAAAAGGCGCTGCAGGGCAAGAAGGCTTTTTTCTCTGGCGACATTGGCTGTTACACGCTTGGCAACTCTCTGCCGCTTAACATGGTTGACACCTGTGTATGCATGGGAGCTGGTTTTACCGTGCCTCAGGGCATGCACTGGGCCCAGCCAGATGCACTGCATCTTGGCTTTGTAGGAGACTCCACCTTTTATGCAAGCGGGCTTACCGGCGTGGTCAATGCTGTGTATAACCAATCAGCCATTACCTTTGTGGTGCTCGACAATGAGCTTACCGCCATGACGGGCTCGCAGCCGCATCCTGGCACGGGCTTACGCATGAGCTATGATGCCAAGGCTGATGATGTTCTGCGAGCACCTTCTATTGCCCGCGTAATCGAAGCACTGGGAGTACGTCAGGTCTATGAGATCGATCCCTTAAAACTGCCTCAGGCTATTGAAGCCGTCACACAGGCAACACAGCTAACCGAGGTAAGTGCCGTGGTATTTAGGGCTCCCTGTGTCAACGTAGGCAAGCGTCAGGCGCCTCCGCAATTGCTGAGTGATGACTGTACCGGTTGCTGGATTTGTATCGACAGCATTGGTTGCCCAGCACTCATCATGAACGACAAGGCAGGCTTGGTGCATATAGATGAAGAGCACTGCTTTGGCTGTGATCTCTGTACGCAGATATGCCCCACCAATGCTCTGGAGAGTACCAATGGCTCTTGAATCTTTTAATATCATTGTCAGCGGAGTGGGTGGCCAAGGAACTGTGCTATCCATAAAGCTGCTGGCAGAGTGTGCCCTGGCCAGTGGGGCAGCTGTGCGCAGCGCCGAGACCATAGGCATGGCGCAGCGAGGTGGTGGGGTTTTAGGTCATGTGAGGATATCGCCACAAGGCAATGACCCCGTTAGCCACTCCCCTCTCATACCACTGGGGCAGGCGCAGCTTTTGATAGGCTTTGAGCCGGTTGAAACTCTCAGAGCCTATAGGTATTGCAGGCAGGGAGCCTTTGTTGTCACTGCTACCGAGCCGCTCATGCCGCCCACTGCCTCGCTCCAAAGGCTCAGCTACGATGGCAAAGCGCAGCTGGAGGCTCTTGAGCAAGAGGCGGTCAATGGTGGTATTTCGCAGCTGGTTTGCGTTGAAAACAGTACTGTCATGTCCTCATTGGGATTTGACAAGGCTCTCAACGTCGTTTTGCTTGGAGCAGCCCTTGAAGTACTCAACGAGAGTGGCTCGCCTTACGCTTCTTTGCTCAGTCATGAAACCATGTGCGATGTTATCAAAGCTTTGGTTAAACAACGCTACGTTGAACCAAATCTTCGAGCTCTCGAAATGGGGAGGAAACTGAGGGAGCAGCGAGGATAGAGCCGAGGCTGACAGTGCAATGGGTTGTTAAGCGTAAGATGCGGCGTGGCGTATGGTAAAGAGTGCAGGTTTACAAGATAGGATACTGTTGACATGTTGATGAAGGACGAAACACTCACACAAATAAAGACCTTACTTGCCACGATTAAGGACAAGAGTCCTTTTTATCATCAAAAGTATGCCGGCATTGATCCGCGCGATGTGCAAAGCCAGGCAGATTTTGAGGCGCTACCCTTTACAACCAAGGAAGACTTGCGCAATGCCTATCCGCTGGGTCTTGCCGCAGTGCCGGCCGACTCAATCGTTCGTATTCACTCCTCTTCTGGTACTACGGGCACTCCCGTTATCATCCCCTATACGGCAAAAGACGTAGAGGATTGGTCTATCATGTTTGCCCGTTGTTATGAGATGAGTGGCATTACCAGTCAAGATCGCATTCATATTACGCCGGGATACGGGCTTTGGACCGCCGGCATTGGCTTTCAGCTGGGAGCCGAGAGAATGGGGGCTATGGCTATTCCCATGGGCCCTGGCAATACCGACAAACAGCTTCAGATGATGATCGACCTGGGCTCAACGGTGCTTGGTGCTACCTCCAGCTATGCCCTTTTACTTGCTGAAACCATAGCTGAGCGTGGCATTGGCAGCCAAATCAAACTGCAAAAGGGAGTCATTGGTTCGGAGCGATGGGGCGAGAAGATGCGTCGACGTATTGCTGCTGAGCTGGGGGTTGACTTGCACGATATCTACGGCCTCACCGAGATTTATGGACCTGGCATTGGCATCAACTGCGAGGCAGACGATGCTATCCACCTATGGGACGACTACCTGTATGTAGAGATTATCGATCCTGCTACCGGAGAGATTGTGCCCGATGGCGAAGAAGGCGAACTGGTCATCACCACGTTGGTTAAGGAGGGCGCTCCCCTCATTCGCTACCGCACGCATGACCTTACGTGCCTGGTTACCGCTGCCTGCCCCTGTGGTGCCCCCTACCCACGCATTGAGCGGCTCGTTGGTCGCAGCGACGACATGGTCAAGGTCAAGGGCGTCAACATTTTTCCTGCGCATATCGAAGAAGCGCTTGCTGCAACAACGCATGCTTCCAGCGAATATCAGGTCATGGTTGATCACCTGCAAGGCAAAGACATCATGACGGTCTTCTTTGAAACTGACGCAACCGGTGACATGCGCCAGCGTACAGAAAAGGAGCTGCACGGCATCATAAAAGCCAAGCTTTCGCTCTCCGTTGTAGCCAAGGCAGTTGACCTCGGAGACCTACCCCGTTCTGAGAAAAAAACCAAGCGTATTTTTGATAACCGCTATTAGTGCTGCATTAGGAGCAAAGAGTTTAGCGGTAGGCGCACGCTATTTAAGAAGCGGGAGTCTCATGTTGCTCATGCGAGAAGGCTCAATTTCTTCAAATCCAAGTTTTTGATAGAGCGCTTTGCCCAGCTCAGAAGCCCGTAGCTCAAGGTATGAGAGGTCTTGTTGTTGCGCCTCCTCAATGAGCTTGCCCATGGTCATGAGGGCGTAGCCTTTTCTTCGATGCTCTGGATAGGTAAGTACGTTAAGAATGGTTCCTGTCTTTCCTGTGGGAAACACCGGACTGGCTGGCTTTTCTGCCACCACCAAGAAGGCCACTGAAACGATGTTGCCAGCATCAACTATAAGGGCAGCAAAAAAATCGTCTCCCAGGTGCTGGTTAAAATATGACTTCAAGCTGCCCTTAATTGCCGTCCGGCTCTCAGAATCCATATCAAAACCCTGATCATCAAAGAAGTCTAGCCTTGCTTGAATAAGCATTTCTATTTCGCTGTTTGCTGCCATTTTCAATTTTACCGTCATTGTCTGTACTCCAACAGTCTCTATCTACTTTTATGCCCATTAAGCGCCTTGGTGGTAACGATACCATACTTGTAACGTTACTAAATAGTGTCATCGTCAGATGTCTACTTGCACTGGAGGGAGACCTCATTTAAAATAGGTACTCGTTGCGGACATGGCTCAGCTGGTAGAGCATCACCTTGCCAAGGTGAGGGTCGCGGGTTCGAATCCCGTTGTCCGCTCCAAGCAACTACGAGGCCGGTCGAGCTCTTCGGCCGGCTTCTTACGCAGTGCAGCACAAGGCGACGTGGCCAAGTGGTAAGGCAGAGGCCTGCAAAGCCTTTATCACCGGTTCGAATCCGGTCGTCGCCTCCAAGAGCTTTAGCCACTTGATGCTGTTGCATAGAAGGGTTTTGCTGCTGGCTACAATAAGGGTACTGTGTAAGTAACGAGAGGGGCACAGTCTGCACGTGATCAAAGCAATTTTTTTTGATGTTGGCGCTACGCTTCTTACCCCTGCAGATAATGAGGGAGTCACCTTTGCTCGTCTCGCAAAAGAACATGGTTTTTGGGTAGACCCTGTGGAGGTTGCCAAGAAGATTCCCCTTATGTATGAGCTCTACGAACAACGCTACGAACAAGATGACTCCTTTTGGAGCGATGATGCGCGTGCACGGGCTGTATGGATTGAGATGTATGAGTACATGGCCTCCCTCTTGGGGCTTGACGAGCAATGCGGAAGCACATTGGCTCAAGCTGTCTATAGCTACTACTTCTCGCATGAAGCATGGAAGCTCTTTGATGACGTACTGCCCACCCTTGAAACGCTTCGTAAGTGCTCGTATCGCATGGCGCTCATTTCTAACTGGGATGCTACGCTTATTTCGATAATTGATGGCCTGGGCATAGCTCATTATTTTGAAGCCATCATATCGAGTGCTGATGTGCGCCTCCATAAACCCATGCCGCAAATATTTCAATTGGCGCTTGATGCTTTGGGTGTTAATGCCAGCGAGGCGCTCCATGTGGGCGATCACCCCTATGCAGATGTTGAAGGAGCTCGTGAGGTTGGCATTAGGCCCGTGCTGCTCGACAGACACAGCCTTTATGAAAACTTCAACGAACTGAGAATAAAAAGTCTGCTGGACATCAAAACTGTGCTTGAGACTTCTGATAATTAAAAAAGGGTCGTTAGGTAATGCTGTATAAGCGTACTCATATGCTATGATACAAAAAACGTAAGAGGAGGTGATACTGTGGCTTACACAAAAGAGACGCTGCTGGAAGTGCTGTTGGATGATCCAGAGGGAATGGAGATTGCTGAAACGATACTTCCTGGCAAGCTCAACAACCCCATGATTGGCATGGTAAAGAAAATGCCTCTAGAAAAAGTTGCGGCTTTTCCGCAGGCAGGGCTTTCTCCAGAAGATCTGGACAAGCTGATCGAGGCACTCAACAACCGATAGTCACCTGAATTCAAGTCCATAAGAGCCCCTTGTTGCAAATAGACAAGGTTACTGATCAGACCCAATTAGTCATTGCGGGCTTGACCCGCAATCTGAGACGCATTTTGGTTAGATTGCGGCTCGGAGGCCGCAATGACGGACTACAGTCTGACTAGTAACTAGACAAGGGGCTCTTATGCTGCGTCGATTAGATATTGCTATTGTTTTGACAGAATATGCGCTATACTGAGAACTCTTATTATTGAAGGAACGGGGGCGGACTATGTGTGGGATGAAAAGAGCACTGTCGCTTGCGCTATCAATGCTGATAGCACTCTCTTTAACGCCGCTTGGCGCAATTGCCTTTGCACTTGAAGAAAACTCTGGCTTGTCTGAAGTTGGGAGCACTTCTTTTGATACTGCCGAAGAAGCCTCCGCAGAGGTACCCGGTGATACGTCCGATGATACAACCGCGAAGGCGACCGAGGAAACAACCGAAGGCACACTCGAGACTAATCCAGTGGACTCACGCGAAACTTCTCCTGAATACCCTGGAGAGAACTCCCTTGATAACGCCTTGGATGACCCTCTCAATGATTCACCTGAGCAGAGCATTGACGGCTTTGAGGCAGAAACTCCACAGCAGGAGGGTGGAGCACTGGTTGCGTCTCATGAAGAGGATGCAGAGGAGCCTGATGGCTCTTTGAGCGAGCTCGGGGCGGACGAGGCAGACCCCTCTCTCAGCACCTATGCAGAACTTGCGTGGACGGGCAGTGCGCCCCCCGTAGTTGAAGACGGTGACTCAGTAACGCTCGGTGGTATGCCTTCTGGCACCTTGACGGTTCCTGCAGGGGCAACCATAGCCATAGGCGGCACGGTATCGGGCACCACAGCAGGCATAAGCCTCAACATTGGCTCAGGTGCAACCATTCTTTGGAGCGCCTTTTTGCAAGGCACTCGAGCCCGTACTGCTGACGCACTTATCACCGTGGGAGGCGGAGGCATGTTGGCCCTTGAGTCGTGCACTATAGCTAACTCAGGAACAGGCTCTTCGCTCATTATCAACGGCGCAAACACATCTGTGGTGGTGGGTGGTGGCGCCATTATTGATTCGGGTGGTGCAAGTGGCAACTCAGTACTGATTGCTGCTTCTCAGGCTGTGCTGACGGTTGAGGCCGGCGGTTTGATAGAGAGCCAAGATACCAATTCTCACGCTACTGTCCTCATTCAAAATGGCATTCTTGGCACCACTGTCAACGTAAACGGAGGCACCATCCTTTCCATTGGCAGTGGCTACGCAATCAGCGATGGCTCCTCATTTGACACTGGAACCAGCAATACCAGTCACATTGCCATACAGAGCGGCTCAATAATCTCAGGCTCTGCCTGTGCCATTCGTTCATCGGGCACAGGCTCTTCCGTTGTAGTGAGTGGTGGCCTCGTTACCAATGCCGCTGCCAACAATGTTAATCCAACAATCAACATGAATGGCGGAACAGGCACCAATGTCATCGTTGAGGGAGGCACCGTTCAAGCTACTTTGGAAACAGGTAATGGCTTTGCTATTCAGACTACCGGCAATGTTTTGGTAAGTGACGGCCTGGTTTCTGCGGTAAATGGACGCGCCATTAACCTCATAGGCGCTCTCTCAACTGCTACCGTTAACGGAGGCACTGTGCAGGTAACTGGAACCAGCGCCAGCTCAGCTGCCATCAGCACCGCTACTGATAATCCTGCAACCGTCATTAACGCCTCAATTCGAGTAAGTGGAAGCGGCAAGGTAGTGGCTGTCAATGGAAATGCCATCAACGCCACTGGCGCAAACAACTATGTGACTGTCGAAGGTGGCAGCGTCTTAACAACTGGTGGAGGTAACGCCATCAATGCCGGAGGTGCAAGCGCTACCATTAGTGTCATTGACGGCATCGTGCAAACAACAGGCAGTGGAAACGGCATCAGTGCAAGCGGTGCCAATGCTCAAGTGCTTGCAGGCGGAGGCATGGTACAAAGCCTGGGCAGCGGCCATGCAATTTCTGCTACAGGTACAAACGCATACGTGGGCATAGACGGCGGCAAAGTGCGTGCCAGTGGCAGCGGTAACGCCATCAATACCACAGGTGCAAGCGCAACGGTAATCGTTAATAATACTGCTGACATCCCAAGCGGCAGTCAGGTTTCGGCCACTACAGGCTGGGCAATCAATGCCACCAGTACCGTGAGAGTTTTGGGCGGTTTTGTGTTTGCCTATGGCCAAACCGACAGCGAGGTTATCCGAAGCTCCTACTCTCTTAACAGTCCCAGCGGCAATGGCGTAGTGGTTGCTTGGAAAACGCCAAGCGTTTACACCTACGTAAAAGAAACCGCAGAAGGTCTGGCTGTTTACCCCACTTCAGTAGCCAGCGCAACGTGGATTTTTGGAGGTATAGACTACAGTCTGGGCACAGGTGCTGGCTTCTTTGAAATAGACGTGACGGTATTTGCAGACAACGGTCTAATTTTCAACGTTAACGATGGCAAATTCTACGTCAACATGGACGGAAGCGGAAATCCCTACAGTGCAGCTAACAGCGGCTTTGAATACACTCCTCCCCCGGGCACCACTACGTGGGACTCCTCAAGTAACACCCTGACGCTCGACAACTTCAGTTGGAACGCTAACATGCTTGACGGTACAGACAGTGTGCAGGTTTCACTGATTCTTTATGGAGATACAAGCTCGCTCACTATTGACCTTGCAAGCGGCAGTACCAACAGCTTTGTCTCATCCTCAAAGGGGCAAACAGTAGCACAAAACGGCCTTGCAGGTATATACGCATTTCACAACGTAGGCACACTGACCATAACCGGCAGCGGCACCTTACAGGCAGTAGGCGGAACTATGTCTGCAGCTGGAAGCATGAGTCATGGCATTATCTTTGAATGCAACGTGATTATTGCAGGCGGCACGGTCATAGCCAGCGGTGGTACGACTACCTATACCAGCACTGGGCTGTTTCGTGGTGTTAGCGGCTGCGACCTTACCATTGATGGCGGTAGTCTTGTTGCGAGCGGTGCGGCAGTTTCCAGCACTGGTACCAGTGCTATTAGCGCAGGCATCTGGCTGTATGGCACCACGGGCAACTGCACTATTAAAAGCGGCACAGTTGCCACGAGCGGAGGACTAACTACTGCCGCACAGCTTGCCATAAGCACAGGAATTATTGGCAGCTTTGGGGTCACTGGTGGCACAGTAACCGCAATAGGCAATGATGCTACTGGTGGCAACGTAGCTAACATCAATCGCGCTTTTTATGCCGCTCCCAACAGCCTTCCTGTTTCTTATGTTTGGTGGACTGATGGGATGAGCGCAGATCCTGGTGGGCCGGGAACCCTCTGTGCGCTTGGCGCTCCTTATCCGTACAATGACTACTACGATCATTCGATAATCCCTGATAACCAATTTGTTAAGATGGTTGCTGGACCCTTTGCAATTGTCAATGATAAAGAACTCCGGGGTGTCGTAGGCGACACACTTGCAAAAGGCGAGACGGCAGAGCTCTGGATCTTTGGCGTGCACTTAGATCCTGCTTCTTTGATAGACACCATTGCGTCTGACTGGTTTGCCTTTTTGCCAGCTGGCCTCTCTGTCGAGGTCACAGAGCTTGTTTCCTTTGGCTCTTCTGTTTATTCCTGGGCTTTGACTTTGGAGTTTTCCGAAACGCCCCTGGAAAAATCAACAGATGTCTTTGATATTACGATTCCTGAGAGTGCGGTGGGCGTTTTATCCATGCTCCCTCTTGGCGCTGTCAGCTCGCTTGCAGACGGCGCAGGACTGCCTGTGATACCTAACCCCAATGCAAGATTTAATATTGCTGCAGTTTTTGATTTCTTTGTAGGCGCTACCGCTGGGGGCATGGTTTCTGGCGCATCCACTGGTCGCTACCTTGCAGGCACATCCATACTCGCCAATGCCGTGGCTCTTCCAGGTTATCACTTTACCGGTTGGACGGTTTTGGGTGCAACGATTTTGGGGGCCCTTGGTGCTCATTCTGCTGCCTTTGGCATGCCCGAAAACAGAGTTGTTCTCATAGCAAACTTTGAAAAAGACATACCTCCCGTAGAGCCTCCCGATGATGATACAGGCGGCAGCTCTAGCGGAGGTGGATCTGGAGCAGGTGGCGGTGGCTCCAGCGGTGGCGGCAGCTCGGGCGGAAGTGGCTCTAGCGGAGACGGAAGCTCTAGCGGAAGTGGAAGCAGTGGTGGAGGCTCTAGCGGCGGCAACGGTAGTTCTGGAGATGGTGGAGGTGGCTCCGGTAATGGCTCTGGGCAAGGCACCAGCAACTCCCCAGGTGCCAGCACAAACACCTCTGGCTCAAACAATAATGCCCAAGATGCCAATACTGGCACTCCTAGAACAGGAGATGCAGCCTTAGTTAGCTGGCTCGCAATACTATCCTTAATTGCGCTGGGCGCTTTTTGCCTCATCAGAGCGCGCGTTAGAGACTAATCTGCCTGTAACTGGCCAGACACTCGCCTGGAGCATACCCTGTTTCAGAACCCGGAGGCCTCCGCCAACTGCGGGGCTTAATTCGCTTTGCGAATTGCCCCGCACGCGCTCCAGAACCTGAAACAGAGTATGCTCCAGGCGAGTGTCTGACCAGCAACATCTGCCTAGAAAAGCTCCGTCTCTCTGTCTTCTTCTCTTGTGGGAGCTATCGAAAACAGGTAGAGTTGTTGCAGAAACTGCTGACCCAAGACAACAGGTATCACAAGTCGGAGAATGTAAACAACATGGAAAAGATCCTGATTGTGGAGGACGACGTCCACATCAATGAAATGCTATCCAATCTATTGAGTCAAAACTCATATGCCTTTGCCTCGGCTTATTCCGGCACGGAGGCCTTGCTTCTTTTATCGCAGGAGCACTTCTCTCTTGTACTGCTTGACCTGATGCTGCCAGGAAAAACTGGTGAGCGGGTTTTGGAAGAAATCCGCGAGAGATCTGCTATTCCAGTGATCGTGCTAACCGCACGTGCAGATAAGGAAACGACGATAGACCTTTTGAAATCTGGTGCTGACGATTATCTGGCCAAGCCATTCGATAACAGTGAATTGTTAGCTCGCATTGAGGTTCAGCTTCGGCGTGCCGTGCCCACCGACTCCTCAAAGCTGCGTTACAAAGACATCGTTTTAGACCTCGATGGGTATGACGCACTGATATATGACAAAAAAGCAGCACTATCCAAGCGCGAATTTGAAATCTTGCGCCTGCTGATGTCGCATCCGAATAAGGTGTTCACAAAAAACAACCTCTACGAGAGCGTGTGGGGCGGTGAGTTTTTGGGAGACGACAATACGTTAAACGTGCATATCTCGAAGCTTCGCGCAAAGCTTCTATCCATCTCGCCCGATACCGAGTATGTACAAACCGTATGGGGCATCGGTTATAAGATGAAAGAATAGTTTAAGACTTTTTTAAGGTTTAACAGAGGGATAATAAAGACTTGGGGGTTATTCTAGGGGTATCTAAGAAAAGGAGATGCCATTATGGATGTATTAAGAGCGCAGAGCCTGACAAAGCGCTACAAGAACATAGCTGCCGTAGACAACGTGAGCCTGACTGTTGAAAGGGGCGACATCTTTGGTCTGATTGGACAAAACGGCGCAGGCAAAACCACGCTGATGCGCTTGGTTGCCTCGCTGACCTTTCCTCATAGCGGGCAAATTGAGCTGTTTGGAGAAACAACCGAGCGCGGACTGGCTCAAGCACGCTTGCGTATGGGGTGCATTATAGAAATGCCCGCACTCTATCCTAACTTAACCGCAGTGCAAAACCTGGAGTATTGTCGGATTCAGAGTGGAATACCCGACAAGACATCAGTACAAAAAGCATTGGAAAAGGTGAGCCTGACCGACACCGGCAAGAAAAAATTCAAGGATTTTTCATTGGGAATGAAACAACGGCTGGGGCTGGGGCTGGCATTACTCAAAAATCCTGATTTCATCATCCTTGACGAACCGATTAACGGTCTTGATCCTACCGGTATTATCGAAATGCGTAACTTGATAAAGGATTTAAACGATCAAGGAATCACGCTCTTTGTATCAAGTCATATATTGACCGAACTCGCGCAGGTAGCCACAAAATACGCCATCATACACAAAGGCAAGCTGCTCAAGACAATGACGCAAGAAGTCCTGCGCGAAGACTGCAAGCGCGCCCTGTCTGTCATAGTTGATGATGTGGCAAGGACTTCTGTGATTTTAGAAAACGAAATGAACATTCACCTCTACAAGCAAATCAGTGCAAACGAAATCCGCGTATATGAACAGCTTGAGCATTCCGCAGAAGTAAACTATAGGCTCAATCTGGCCGGCGTCCGCGTGTCCTCTCTCTATGAGGTTGGAGACAGCCTCGAGGATTACTATAAAAACATCATCGGAGGTGAATCAAGATGATGAGATTATTTCGGGCGGATTTATACCGCATCTTAAAAGAAAAAGGCTTATTTATCGTAATGGGGGTTTTAGCGTTTTTTATTGTCCTGCAGATTGCGGTAACCGCAAGCGTGACTGGAGAAATAGTAATAACAGCAGGCGAGATAGAGCAGGTACAAAACGCGGCAAATGAAGAAATGCCTGCAGACGAAGTTTTCCTAACGCCCACAGGCGCGGAAGCTCCTTTTAGAGTGACTGGGTACACGCACATTTTGATGTTCATTCTGTTGCCACTTCTTATTTTTATCACCACTGCAGACTTTACATCAGGCGCGGCAAAAAACACATTGGCAAGCGGAGTGTCACGATTGAAGTATTACTGTTCAAAGCTGATCATGTCATGCGCTACCTGCACGCTACTGCTGCTTATCTATGTTGTGGCATCAACCCTTGCAGCAACGCTTATCAGTGGTTTTGGCGGGACGCTTGACGGGGCGTATATAACCGAGGTTTCAAAAGTCTTCTTTTCGCAGCTTTTGCTTTGCCTTGCAGTTACCTGTGTGGGCACATTCTTTGTGTTTGCTGTTCGCTCACTCGCTGTCATAGGAGCATTTATAGCCTTTATGCTCGTTCCGTCTCTCTTGTTATCTGTCTTGTCGGTATTCGATGAATGGTTTATAACATTGCTTAGCTACGATCTTTGCGCAAGTATGAGTATGATGTCGCAGGTCGGCTCAATGCCTTCCGAAGACATTACAAAGATTATGTTAGTGGGAGCAGGATATTTGATTGTGGCCGCTGTAGCAGGCTTTGCTGTGTTTAGAAAAGCAGAGATACAATAACAAAGAAAGGCAGTAGGCAGTCATGTTAATTGCATGCATCATAATCAGCGCGGCGCTTGCCGCCGCTCTGATTTGGATACTTTTACTCAAGCGCGATATCCGTCAACTCGCAACAAAGCTCAAACAGATTGTCGGAGTCGATACAAATGCAAATGTAACTACAAGCACCTTCGATAAGGACATAGCCATGCTCGCGGAAAACGTAAATATCATGCTAGAGCGTAACCGGTGTGAGTCTGTCCTAAAAAATCGCGCTGAAGCCGATTTGAAAAGAGCAATCACAAATATCTCACATGATCTTCGCACGCCGTTGACTTCTGCGCTCGGCAATCTGCAAATGCTGGAATCGGGAGACTTGGATGAAGACACGCGGTTACGATACTTGAAAACTGCGAGCGGAAGATTGGAAGCGCTCTCAGGTTTAATGAACAACCTGTTTGAGTTTACGCAGATTATTGAAGGTAGGACGAACATAGTCCTCCAAAAGGTCAATATCTGCAACGCTCTGCGCGACACCCTTTCTGCTTACTATGCCGAATTGGGTGCAAAAGGTTTTATCGTGGATGTAGTTATACCGGACACTCCCGCAATCTGTTATTGCGATGGAGATTTGTTGCGCCGTGTGCTACAAAGCTTGATGAAGAATGTCTGTGTGCATGGCAGGGACTTTCTGCACATCTGCCTTTATGGCAACTCCATGGAAATAGCTAACAAAGCGGATAATCTTGACGAGTTGGATACCGAGCGTATCTTCGAGAGGTTTTACACCGCCGACGCATCCCGAACAAGCAAGAATACAGGGCTGGGGCTTGCAATCTCAAAAGAATTGATTACGCAAATGAACGGGACAATCCATGCTGCCGTGGAAGGCGAGCTACTGGTTATGAGGATATCTTTGATGAGTGAGTAGTAATTCATAATAGTTACTACTCATTAAACCAGGATGCGAGCTCGGGTTCAAATCCCTTCGATTAGTTTTTTTGGAAATTTTTGGTGTCGGCGGAGGGATTTGTGTGTATTTGCTACGCAAATCCACACCCTGCTCACTTGCTCCGCAAGTTCGCGAGCTCGGGCTACGGCGCGCCACTGGCGCCCCGCTTAACGCCCTCGCCCCTCTCGGGCTCAAATCCCTTCGATTGTTTTTTTGGAAATTTTTGGTGTCGGCGGAGGGATTTGAACCCTCACGTCCGTTGGACACTAGCCCCTCAAGCTAGCGCGTCTGCCGTTCCGCCACGCCGACACTTTTAGGTACGCTTTGCCTTAGCTAACCATATGCCCCTGGGGGTAGATGATTACGAGCGCAAGTACACAGAGTATGAAGATGACAGCTGAGATAATGGTGATTCTGTCGAGATTCTTCTCGATAATGCTCGTTCCAGAGACATTTGAATACACCTGCCCGGCAATCATGTCAGAAAGGCCAGTGCCTTTGGATGAGTGCATGAGGATGGAGCCCACCATAACGAGGGCTGACACAAGCCAAAAGACAAGAACTATAACAAGTACCACAGACACAATAACTCCTTAACATCTTTTCTCAAAGATAATCATACCGTATTTGGCACGGTATGACCAATCTCGCAAGCGCTTAACTCTTAGCAGCGCGGTTTCTGTAATGGTGCGCGATATTGGATTTGAACCAATGACCCCTACCGTGTCAAGGTAGTGCTCTCCCCCTGAGCTAATCGCGCAAACGCCAAGATAGTGTACCAGACTTCTCCCTGTGGTTAAAGAGAAAACTATTTGAGCAGGTCTTCGAGATTCTTGAGCTGCGAGGGGCTCATTCCCTTTTTACTGAGGCCAAGCGAGCTGAGGTCGGGCATACCCCTGCCCATGCCCTTAGACAAGCCCTGCTGCCTTCCTGAGCCTTTTCTTTTGCTCTTTTTGCCCCCCTTGCGCGGGCGTGACTTTTTAACCACAGAGTCCGCACCGAGGTTCATCTGCTTAAGGATTTTGCGCATGGTCTCATATTGCTTGATGAGCTGATTAACAGCAGCAACTTCCACGCCGGCTCCCCTGGCAATTCTGGCACGTCTTGAGCCATTTATTACCGAAGGTTTGGCTCGTTCTGCGGCAGTCATGGAATTGATGATGATAATCATTCTATCCAGAGCTCCCTCGTCTACCTGGCCATCTGCCAGGGCTTTTTCTCCTCCGGGCAAAGCCTTGAGGAGGGATCCCATGCCACCGAGCTTCTTCATCTGCTTATTGATAGTGATAAAGTCGTCAAAGTTGAGCTCGGCTCGCGCAAGGCGTTCTTCTTCTTCTTCGGCTATCTCTAAGTCTGCTACCTCTTGCGCTTTTTCGATGAGTGACACAACGTCGCCCATGCCCAAGATGCGCTTGGCCATACGGTCGGGATAAAACTCCTCAAGCGAGGAGGGCTTTTCTCCCTCGGAGGAATAGAGGATCGGCTTGCCTGTAACCGATCTGATAGACAAAGCTCCGCCGCCACGGGCATCGCCGTCGAGCTTGGACATGATGACACCGTCAAAGTCCACGCGCTCGGCAAAGGCTTCAACCACGCCCACGATATCTTGTCCGGTCATGGCGTCAACCACCATCAGTATGCACTCAGGCTGTACGGCATCGCGAATGGCCTCCGCCTCTGCCATCATCTCTTCATCAACATGAAGGCGGCCGGCGGTATCTATGATGACAACATCGCGCAGATTGTCGATGGCATCTTGAGTGGCATCTTGAGCAATTTTGATAGGATCCTTACCGCACCCGCGAAACACACGGATGCCAATTTCCTTTCCGAGAGCCTCAAGCTGATCTGCTGCCGCCGGACGATACACATCGGCTGCTGCCAGCAAGGGGTTGTGTCCCTGCTTCTTGAGGCGATAAGCGAGCTTGGCGGCAGCGGTAGTCTTTCCAGAGCCTTGCAAGCCCACCAGCATCCAAACGTTGGGTATGCGGGGCGAAAACTGTAGCTTGACAGCCTCGCTCCCCAACAGATTGGTGAGCTCTTCCAAAACAATGGCAATGACATTTTGTGCCGGGGTGAGGGATTCAAGCACCTCACTTGTGAGCGCTTTTTCCTTGGTAGAAGCTATAAAGTCTTTGACTACCTTAAAGTTGACATCTGCCTCCAGCAGGGCAAGGCGAATCTCGCGCATGGCTGCATCAATATCGGCCTCGGAAAGACGACCTTTTGAGCGGAGCCCAGAAAATATCGACTGTAGGCGATTGGAAAGATTATCAAACACCACGTACTCCTTTTATCGTTTAGACACTTGTAGCCCGAGGTGATGGTTCTCGTGGCCATACCCAAGCACTGTACAAGGTGCTGCACCAGTGCCACAACCCTCAAACAAAACCGTCCCAGCTCCTGCTGAATTATGCCATAAGAGCATTGACAAACTCTTGTGGGTCAAAGGGTCTCAGGTCGTCAATGTGCTCGCCCACGCCTATTCTCACGATGGGAAGCGCCAGCTCTTCAGAAATGGCCACCGCTATACCGCCTTTGGCAGTGCCATCGAGCTTGGTTACTATTACGCCGTCTAGCTCCAGGCTTGCATTAAAGGCACGTGCCTGCGCTAAACCGTTTTGGCCGGTAGTGGCATCTAAAACCAGGAGAGTCTTGACCTCAAAGGGAGTAGGCTCTACCGAGGCTGCACGCTTACGGGTAACATTGACCACCTTGGCAAGCTCACGCATCAGGTCATCAGAGGTATGCAGGCGACCAGCTGTATCGATCAGCACCTGATTGGCACCGCTTTTCTCGGCTGCTTCTATCACCTCAAAGGCTACCGAGGCGGGGTCGGCTCCTCGCTCGCGCTTAATGACCGGCACCTGCGCTCGCTCAGCCCAAATATCAAGTTGTTCTATAGCCGCTGCCCTAAAGGTGTCAGCAGAGCCCACCAAAACCTTGCGACCATTTTGGCTGCCGTCCTTGGCAAGCTTTCCTACCGTCGTGGTTTTACCTGAGCCATTAATGCCCACAAAAAGTATACAAACAGGGTTAATGTCAAAGCAATCTTCTTTGGCGGTGGCAAAGAGCTTTGCCATCTTCTCATAAAAGAGCTTCATTACGGCGGCACCATCTGGTAAGGCCTTGCGCGTTGACTCATCTTGCAGCTCGCCTACGATGCGCGTGGTAGCCATGACGCCAAAGTCGGCAGCAATCAGAGTCTCTTCCAGGTTGTCCCAAAAATCCTCGTCTACTTCAGGAGAAAGCTCAAAGTAGACGTTGAGAGACTCAGACAGTTGTTTGCGCGTGCGCGAGAGCCCTTCGCTGAGTCTATTCAGCCACGACATGATCAGCTATCTCCGTCAGCTTGTTCTACAGGAGCTTCTGAGCTGCCACGCGAGGCATAGTTGATGGCCTGCTCCAAGCGCTGGCTCACCAGCTTTGACACACCGGCGGCCTGCATGGTTACTCCGTAAAGCACATCGGCAGACTCCATGGTACGGCGTTGGTGGCTCACCATGATTATTTGTGTCTTGGAGCGCAGGTGATTGAGGTAGTCAAGGAGCCGCATTAAGTTGGAATCATCTAAGGCAGCCTCTACCTCGTCAAGTACATAAAAAGGCACCTTGCGCACACTGTACACCGCAAGTACCAGCGCCAGGGCAACGAGCGATTTTTCGCCGCCGCTCATCATGGAGAGCTTGAGAATCTTCTTGCCCGCAGGCTGAGCAGAGACCTCTATGCCTTGCTGGTCGGGATCATCTCCTTGAATGAGAATGAGCTCTCCCTTTCCTTGAGGAAAGAGGATGGAGATTATCTCTTGATAGCTCTGATTAATTTTGGTAAAGGTCTCGAGAAATTGGTTGCGCATCTTACGGTCGAGAGCCTGGGATATCTTGGCAAGTGCCTTGCGCGCTTCAATAAGGTCGGCAATTTGCTCTTCCATGTAGTCGCGGCGAGCCTTGAGTGCAGTGTACTCTTCCATGGCAACCTGGTTAACTGCACCCAGATTGGCAATTTGCGAACGAAGACGATGGGCACGTTCTTCTGAAGAGACCCGGTCGACAATTGTGGGCAGCTCAAGTGCGGCCTCCAGGGAGGTCTCATGCTCAGCGGTAATACGCTGCATGGCATACTGCACGCTGCTTTCGAGTTTTCCTTGCTCAACGAGTATGGCAGTGCGGCGCTCGTTAATCTCTGCCAGCGCGTCGCGGGCATCTTGTGCCGCCTGCGAGGCTTCGTTGATAACCTCACGTAAATTGACCGAGTCGGTCTGCTCAAGCAGAGCCTGGTCATGCAATCGTCGAGCCCAGGCATTGGCACCAGCGTGCATCTCTTGATACAGCTTGTAGAGCGGATCAATGCGCAGGTGTATGAGACCGAGCGAGCTGGCGGTTTTTGAGGAAACCTCTACGGTCTGCTCCAATCCAACTATTTGAGAGTCAAGGGCTTTGATGCGGTTGGTAAGATGCATTTGCGAACTCTTATGAGCCTCCATCTCGTATTTACACTCAGTGAGCTTGCTTGAGTAGAGGTCGCGCTCTTCTGTAGCCAAGAGCAGTTGGCTTGAGGCTTCTTCTACCTCTTCTTTCAGGTTTGCAATATCTATCTGCAGGGCATCAATACGTGTGGTGTATTCTCCCTGAAGAGGTGCCGCGGTGTCTCTGCGACGCGCAACATCCTTAATCTTGCGCTTAGCCTCATTGCTTCTATGCTCCAGCTGCAGCAAGCTGTTTTTGAGGCGCTCCATTTCTTGCTCGGCCATCTCTCTTTCGGCAGAGATCTTTGCCTGCTGTTGAGCAATCTCCAAATTGGCTGCTTGGGCTTCCTTAAGCCTTTCTTCTGCAACAGAAACCTCTAGCTCGACATTGGTTACTTCTGCCGCGTAGAGTTCGATTTCATCATTGAGCTTGTCGATGTTGCGGCGGCGCTGCAACACTCCGTCTACATCGCCGAGCATGAATCCAACGGTGAGCTTTCCGTTAGGCCACACTATCTGACCGTCAGGTGTAATGAATCGAGCTCCCGTGTTATCTTCGTGATGCGCTTTGAGAGCTTCATCAATACCTGCAACAAGATACACGTCTCCCAGTAAGGCAGACACTGCTCCATAGTGCTTGGGTGGATACTCCAGATAATCAATGAGACGAACTCCCTTGCTGGCTCTTTGCGTGCTGATGGCCATGCCGGTAAGCGGAAGGACGGCTAAAGCCGACTGGGCTAGACCCTCTTTGGCATTTGTCTTGGCCAGCTGAGACAAATGTTCTATCAGCTCGCGGCCAGCGTCACTGTCTGCTACCAGCAGCGCAAAGAAATCTGTGCCTAAAAGACGTTCTACCAGGCTTTCCATTTGCTCGGTATTGATGCCTAACGGCAGAGTGTTTTCCTGCTTGACATGCAGTGAGTCAGACAGCGGTCCAATAATGCCTCTATGTCGTGCCTTATTTTCTACTGCCCACGTAAGTGCAGGTGTAGCAGCTTCCATGGCTCGATCCACCTCTTCAAGGCTGACACAGCGAGCCTTGGCATTGAGATGCTCAGCGTTCTTTTCGTCCAGGCGGCCTTTACGCTCGTCAAGAAGGCGTAGGTGTTTAGCTATTTCGCTATGAGAGAGGTCTGACTCTCGCTTAAGCTTATCTAAATCCTGCTTGGCAAGACTTACGATCTGTTGACGCTCGCCTATAAGCTCTCGGCATGCGTTGATCTCTTCTGTCAGCTGTTGTACACGCTCGTCAAGAAGCCCTTGTTCCACGTCGAGGGAGGCAAGGGAGTCAGAGGTCTTGACCAGGTTGCCGCGAGTGGACTCAAGCGCACTTTCTTGTGCGCGCAGCTTTACGGCAGTGCGTTCGTAGCCTTCTTCTGCTGCCCTGCGCCCTTTGGTGGCAATTTCGGACTCGCGAGTAAGCGTATTGAAATTTGTGTACATGGCTGACTGGCGACCTTCGCCGGAAGAAAACTCCTTGGCAAGCTGTTCGCGCTCATTTCGCGCCTCGCTTAAACGAGACTCGCCATTGTAGATGGTGGCGCGCAAATCGCTCAGGCGGCTCACCATATTCTTTCCTTTTTCCTCTAACAGGAGCATGGTGGCGTCAAGACGTTGAATTATGGAAAGAACGCGTATGCGCTGCTCGTTGATGTCGCCAACAAAGAGTCCCTTTTCTTCTAAGATGTGCTGGCGTTTAGCCAACTCTGCCTCGCGCTCGGAAAGACGGAAGTTGGCCAGCTCGGCCTCAGCGTCTATTTCGTTGATTTTGCCCGAAAGTACACTCCACTCGGTTTGTAGGCTCCTGAGCTCGTCTACCGCAAGCGCCAGGTCTATACTGCGCAGTTCGTTTTTTGCCTCAGCGTATTTCTCGGCACGCTTTGCCTGACGCTCGAGGGGGCGAAGCTGTTGTTCTATGACGGAAATAATATCGCCGACACGCTCAAGTGTAGTGTCCATACGATCCAGCTTGCGCCCTGCAGCCTCTTTACGCTTCTTATGCTTAAGAACACCGGCAGCATCCTCTAAAAACGCATGACGATCCTCCGGGCGCGACTCCAATATTGCCGTGAGGTTTCCTTGACCTATGATGGAGTTGACCGTTCCACCAATGCCAGAGTCGTAGAGTATGTCGATGATGTCGCGGCGGCGACAGGGGGATTTATTAATGAAGTATTCGCTCTCACCGCTTCGATACATGCGCCGAGAGATAGACACCTGATCAAATTCAACTGGCAGGGTGTTGTCTGAGTTATCGAGGACCAAATCGACCTCGGCAACACCCACCGCTTCACGGGCACTCGACCCAGAAAAGATAAGTTCCTCAAGCGACTGAACCCTGAGGCTGCGCGGATTTCTCTCTCCTAAAACCCAGAGTATGGCTTCGGAGATATTGGATTTGCCTGCGCCGTTTGGCCCCACAATAACAGAAATACCGGGCTCAAAATTAACCGCGGTTCGGTCTGCAAACGACTTGAAGCCTTTTATTACGAGTGACTTTAAATACATAGGATCATTTTAGCGTTTCTTGTCGTCATCGTGGTGCTCTTCTTGAGCCTTTAAATGCTCTAGAGCCTTTGCAGCTGCGTCCATCTCGGCGTCTTTCTTTGAATGCCCCGAGCCCTTGGCGAGCACGGTGCTTCCCGACAGCACCCGAGCCGTAAAGAGCCTGTCATGGGGAGGACCGAGGGTGTCAATTATCTCATAGGTGGGAGTGATATGATCTGTTTGCAGCAACTCTTGCAGCATCGATTTGGGGTTTTCTGGCTCGCTTGCCACGCTGGTGTTAATTAAAGGCGCAAGGGTGCGCAAGACAAAACTGCGCGCTACATCCATTCCACCGTCTATGGTAAGCGCACCGACGAGCGCTTCGTAAACGTTTTCGAGAGCCGAATGCAAGCCGCGCCTGCCGGTTCCTCTCTCCGAAGACCCAAAGATAATGAGCCTCTCGATTTTGAGCTCCTCTGCAAGCCTGGCAAGCGTATTTCCGGCCACTGCAGAGACCTTGAGTCGAGTTAAAGCGCCCTCATCAAGACGGGGAAATCTATCATATATCTCTTTGGCGATGATGGCACCCAGTATGGAGTCGCCCAGGAATTCGAGTCGCTCATAAGACCCGGGAAAGTCGTTTCCGTCCGAGGCAGAAGGATGGGTCAGTGCCAAGAGCAGTGTCTGTCGGTCATTAAATCGATAATTGAGAAGCTCCTCAGCTTTGCTGAGCCTCTCGGCATGTTGTTCTACCTTGGGTATAGCATGCTCTTCTTTCTTATGCATTGCCTTGTCCATGATACGACCCTAGGAAGTAACAGCTTTGGCGATAAGTTCTGGAACACGTCTGCGTGTTGCCGTTGCCGTTGCCCGTATTCCGTTGGCAATGGCTACAGCGTTAGACGATCCATGCCCAATTCCTACCGGCGCTTGCAGACCAAGGAGCGGTGCCCCGCCGATGGCATCTATGTCCATGTGGTTTTTTAGCGCAGTAAGATCCTTCTTGATGACCGCAGCTGCGAGCTTATTTATTGTTGAGGCATAAAAAATGTCTTTGAGTTCTTTAAAGAGGCCAGAAACCAGACCCTCCATGGTCTTGAGGACTATGTTTCCGGTAAAGCCATCAGTGGTAATGACATCAAAGGTGCCGGCAAAGAGATCATTGCCCTCGGCATTACCTGCAAATCCGTTGATATTGTCCTTGAGGAGCACATAGGCATCCTGAGCAAGTTGGGAGCCCTTGGTGTCTTCTTCTCCCACATTAAGCAGGCCTACGCGTGGGTTTTTAACACCCAAAACATCGCGGGCATATATCTCGCCCATGGCGGCAAATTGCAGGAGGTATTCTGCTTCTACATCCGCATTGGCACCAGCATCGATCAACACCACGTTGCCTTTGGGGGCTGGGATTACGGTGGCAATGGCGGGACGCTTGACGCCCCTCACCCTACCGATAATAAGAGTAGCCGCCGTCATGGCTCCGCCGGTAGAGCCCGCAGAAAAAAAGGCGTCTCCCCTGCCTTCCTTAACGAGGCGGCAGCCTACTACGATAGAAGAATCCTTCTTCTGCTTAACAGCTAGGGCTGGGTGCTCATTCATCTCTATAACCTCGGTACTTGCTACGAGTTCTACGCGATGCGGAAACTGTTCTTTGAGCAAGCTTGAGGCATCAACGTTACCAACCATGATGAACTTGATGCCAAGATCCTCTGCCCGAGTGGACTCAAGTACTTGACGCGCGCCATCAACCACCACCTGGGGAGCACCATCGCCGCCCATAGCATCAACAACAACGCACACCTCTTGGTGCTCGGCGTTGGCCGGTGGAGTGTGTGGATTTGATTGCGTGTTTACGAGGTCTTTCATAGACCTACTCCGTGCTAAGAACCTCGCGACCGTTATACGTGCCGCAGTTGCCACAAACATAGTGTGGTAGCTTAACGACACCGCACTGCTCGCACAGGGAGCGAGGAGCTGGCTTGAGGACGTTATTAGCACTACGACGAGCATGCGTTACCGCACGACCGGTTTTTCTCTTGGGTACAGCCATTTTGGTGATCCTCTCAAATGATTCTCTCAATGTGATGGTTTCGTTATTGCGGGCTTATTATTAGCCGGAATCGCACTGACGAAATCATCAGACCTTCACGTCAACAAACCGTGTTGACACAGCCGATTATTGTACCATAACAATCATTTTTGTCACGCACGAGGGTGAGCCTGTTTAGTGACCTTTTGCAGGTGTTCTATAGAGAGATGGGTATAGATTTGAGTAGTCGTAAGTTGTTCGTGTCCCAGGAGCTCTTGCACGCTTCTCAGATCGGCGCCGCCACAGAGCATGGAGGTGGCAAAGCTATGGCGGATGTCGTGAGGTGTAATTGAGCTGTCTACTCCGACTCGCATGAGTCTTTTTTTAAAAGCTACTCTGATGCTATCGGCACTGAGCGGCCTTCCGCTCTTGCCAAGGAACACCCGGTTAAGCTCTTGCTCGTCAAGCTTTTTGCTCTGAATGAGTCTTGGCCTGGCCTCTTCGATGTATCGATTGAGCTTTTTAAGTGCCAGAGCATGCAAGGGCACCAGGCGTTCTTTCTTACCCTTGCCCCAGTAGCGTATCAGCTGCTCTCTGGCATCTATGTCTTGCAAGCGCAAAAAAGCAAGTTCAGAAATGCGAGCGCCGGTGGCAAACATCAGCTCAAAAAGGGCATCATCTCGCAAGTCTACTGGCTCACCGGTGCTTGAAGCCTGCAAAAGCTTTTCCAGATCTGCGTCGCTTACCACGCGCGGGAGCTGGCGAGGGCTCTTTGGGCCCGAGATGGCCGTGGCGGTACTCCGTGCAATTCCTTGCTCGGCACACCAGCGCAAAAAAGAACGAGTAGATGAGAGGTGGCGGTTTATTGATGCCTTGGAAAGCTCCTTAAGAGAGAGCGCTGCCAGATAAGAGCGCATACTGCGGCTGTCCAGACTGTTAAGATCGTAGCCCTCCGAGCTGAGCCACTCCGCAAAGCCCTGCAGGTCTTTATCATAGGCTCTCAGGCTATGCTCTGAGAAGTTTCGCTCAGCTTTCAGGGAGCTGAGGTAACTCTCAATGAGATTGTTGATGTGTTGGATCATCTCGGGGCTGGAGTTTTGATGGGTAACCTGGCTCGGATCATGGTGTAGCTCTTGGCTCATGCTCTTCAGTACTCCTGCCTGTCTTGCACAACAGTCGGCAACCCATAGGATGGCAAGAAGTTCAGCCGCTGATTGCCTTGCACAAAAGCCTTGATGGCATCCAAGGCTCTTGCAGAGTAGGCTGAATAGCGCTCTCGTTTGCTTTTTATTCGCTGCTCCAGCGGCTCCATGAGTCCGTAGTTAACATGAAGAGGCTGATAGTGCTTGGTATCTTTATTGGTAGCGTAGCTCACCAGAGCACCAAAGGTGCTGTGCTTTGGCAGCCCAGGTGCTACAAAACCTCGTAGTACTGCATACGTGTTGAGCGCAGCATAGAGCCCCGAGGCAATGGCCTCAGTGTAGCCTTCTGTGCCCGTGATTTGCCCTGCAAAGCGCAGCTTGGGCTGCGCAGGCAGCTCAAATCCAGACCCGAGCGTAGCGGGTGCGTTAATGAAGGTATTGCGGTGCATGACCCCATAGCGCACAAAGATTGCTTGTTCAAACCCAGGGATTTGCCTCAAGACCTGCTCTTGCGCGCCAAAAGTGAGATTAGTCTGAAATCCCACAAGATTCCAGGCTGTGCCCTCGTTATTTTCGGCTCTGAGCTGAATGGCTGCATAGGGCCTTTGTTCACTTCCAGGGTAGGTGAGTCCAAGGGGCTTGAGCGCTCCATAGCGCAGTGCATCTACGCCACTTCGTGCCACCTCTTCTACCGGTTGACAGGCGCTGAAAAGCTCGCGCTTTTCAAAGTCTCGCACAATAACTCGCTTGGCATTAACCAAGCTATCAATCAGAGACACATACTGTTCTTTATTGAGCATTGCGTTGAGGTACTCGCCCTCCCCCTTGTCGAAGCGCGACTGCCGCACCAGCTTTTGCCTGTTGAGACTTTCTGCCTCCACAATAGGCGCTGCAGCATCAAAAAAAGCGAGATAGTTGCTGCCAATGAGCTGGGCTATTTCTTCTGCCAAGGCGTCTGAGGTCAGTGGGCCAGAGGCAACGATGACTTGATCGACTTTGGGGTTATCGAGCAAGCTCGCAAGGCTTATCAGCTCTTTGCGTACCACTTCAATTAAGGGGTGTGCTTCGATTTTTTGTGTTATTGCCGCAGCAAATCTGCTGCGCTCAAGGGCAAGAGCCATGCCAGCAACAACCCTGCTCTCCAGTGCCTGCTTGAGCACAAAAGATCCCATGGCTGCCAACTCATGCTTGAGCGTTGCCGCCGCCGAAGGAAGCGCCAGGCTTTTAAGCGAGTTAGAGCACACAAGTTCTGCCAGATGCCCACTGTGGTGAGCCGGTGTCATGCGCCCAGGGCGCATCTCATAGAGTTGCACCTGCACTCCACGCTCCGCCAGTTGCCAGGCAGCCTCACTTCCAGCCAGCCCTCCTCCAACCACGCACACTATCTGTTGTTTTCCGTTTATCATGTTACAAGTCACACCATAGTCCGCCACTCTGTTGGTTACTAGTCAGACTGTAGTCCGTCATTGCGGCCTCCGAGCCGCAATCTAACCATAATGCGTCTCAGATTGCGGGTCAAGCCCGCAATGGCATTGGGTCTGATCAGTAACCCTCTGTTGGGGCTCGATGTTGCTTGATAATTCAACCACTTGAGGTTGGTAGAAAACCATGCTACTATTATTCTTGAATTGGCACTCGGTTGAACTTCGGATCATCGCGGGTGCCTCACTTTTTTTCTTATCGTCACCACTTCCAAGAATCAAAACTGGAACTGTAAGCTTTGGCCTTCTTGACATAAGCTCCATTTCTATATCATGATTACTCAGCTGCGAGTCGGTGTTATCGGTGTTATCAATTACCAGCAAATTGACACCTTCTTTCTTCTTTGTGTTACCAATAGCATTGCTCACAACTGATGCAGCACTGCACGCTTTTTGATGAAACCCATTTTAGCTCTTTACCAAACCCATCATCTGCAAGACCAACAGTCTGCCAATAGCCCTTCTGTTTATCATAGTAGTGCCTGTAATCATATTGAAAATGGAAGGGATATCCTCTTTGTGTCAACCTCTGAGCAGTGATGAGCTCGTGAGGACGCATCTTCATAATGATAGTCTTTAATTTTTCATCTGCAAAACTAACAGTGGGGGTTAATCCAGATAGAACCCAAAGGATATCTCTTCTTTTAAGCTCTTCTTCTACCTGGCTTAGCTCTGCCGCTGTCAAGCTTGCCCCAATTCTCATGCCGAGTACTTCTAATGCATCCTCGATAGCAGCTCTAATAGCTAAAGGGGCAATTGTCAGCTTACTTGTATCCAAGTACACTCATTTTAAATGCTTCTTCTTGGTTTGGTCATATAGCGGGCGTCTCTGAGTTTGATTATCTGGCCGTCAATCTCCAGTTTGGTGATGACGCGAATTACTTCAACTACATCCTTGCTCAGCGCGCTGGCCAGTGCATCTGCTGTCATGGGGTTGGCGCTCAGGTCTTTAAGAATGCGCGCCGTTAGCTGTCTGAGGACAATTTCCTGTGGCCCAAGTGCATGCTTGGGCGCGGCACCTGGCTGCAAGCTGCTGACAACTTCTTCTTGAGAGCAGTGCTCCGCTTGTGCATACAGATCAACGCAAGCCAGAGAGGCATATTCCGAGCCAAAAATGTGCTCAAGTGCATCATCAAAACTTTCATCATCGACAATTGGTAGAGCGCCCTGCACGAGCAGTCTGTTAGAGCCCCTTGACTCTTTTGAGTAAATGGGCCCGGGCACAACAAGCACTTCATTGCCAAGCGCCAGGGTGTGATCGGCTGTCTGAAAGGTTCCACTGGGCAAGCCGGCTTCAACGATGAGTGTGGCCTTTGCCAAGGCAGCAATGATGCGGTTGCGTTTGCTAAAGGCCCATGCAAGCGGCGCTGAACCCCAAGGTGCTTCTGAGAGAAGTACTCCCCTGGCAGCCAACACCTCCTTAAAAAGGCTGCGTGCTCGTAGTGGGTATACCACATCTGCCCCAGAACCCAACACTACTATCGTTTGTCCACCAGCCTCAAGTGCACCTTGGTGGGCAGCCATATCGCAACCAATGGCACCGCCAGAGACAATCGTGATGCCTTTTTCAGCCGCCTTACGAGCAAAGCGCTGGGCACATTCCAAACCATAACTGGTAGCCTTGCGTGCCCCTACGATGGCAACGGCTGGCGCATTAAGGGCTTTAACGTTACCAAGGGCGTAGAGCTTCTTGGGTCTGTCTTTGAGCTCAAGCAGCTGATGAGGAAAAAGCGGGGAGCCAGGTAACAACTCAGAGCGCTCTGGCAGCACGCAATGCTGCTTACCTTGCTGCAGGGTCAGCTGTCTCAAATCGGCACTCTCGGATAATTCATCGAAGAGCGCTCTCGATGCCAGCTGCTTAGTGGCTCCCATTGCCGCACCTCCCCTCCGCCCTAAAGGTCAGTGCCTCTAAGATGTGCTCGGACAAGACCTGTTCATGCTGCTCCAGGTCTCCTATGGTGCGCGCGACCGACAGAGCGCGCATGATACCTCGCCCGCTGAGGTTGAGGTGCTCTGCGGCTTCTTCCAGACAGCGACGCTCCTGCAAGCCAAGCTCGCAGGCCTCAAGTAAACGTACTCCTTCTCCAGCAAAGCCCTGGCTGCTTATACCTTCTAATATCTCGTTTGTGCTGCTCGCCTTGCTTCCTTTATTCCTCTGCCTGCTCTTGCGCTGGCGAGCAAAGTCTTGTGCCTCTAGTACCGTACTGCGCATATGGGCGGAACTCTTGCCGCTGCCGGTTGCCAAAACCTCTCCAGGCTTTGAGCGCCACACATCCAATACCATGTCGATGCGATCAAGCAGTGGGCCACCAATACGCAATTGATACTTACGAATCTCTGCCTCGTTACAAGAGCAGTTTCGGTCTGGGTCGCCATAATAGCCGCATGGGCAAGGATTGGATGCAGCCACAAGCATGAAGTCCGCTGGTAGAGTCGTTGTTCCTCGTGCTCGCGCCAAAGATACGGTACCGGTTTCTATTGGCTGTCTCAGCATCTGTAGCACCGCAGAGCCAAACTCAGGAATCTCGTCCAAAAAGAGAATGCCATTGTGGGCAAGCGTTACTTCTCCCGGGGTAACCGGGGAGCCACCTCCAAGCAGCCCTGCCTTAGTAGCACTGTGATGCGGAGAGCGAAACGGCTTTTGCCCCTCAAGGATTGAGTCATAGGAGAGACCTGCAACCGAGTGAATCATGGCGGCTTCATAGCGCTCTTGATTGCTCAAAGATGCCATAATCGTTGGCAGCCTACTGGCAAGCATTGTCTTACCAGAACCAGGTGGCCCAATCATCATAAGAGCGTGCTCTCCTGCTGCGGCAATGATAAGTGCGCGTTTTGCCAGATCGCTACCCGCTATGTCGCTGTAGTCGTGGGTTGCTTGATGGGGTGTCTTGCTTCTCTGTAAGGGGTCAGTAAAACTCCCTGTTTGCAGATCAATGAGACTGTCAAGACAGTAATGCCTTCCAGGCATGTCAGAAAACACTCCCTGCTCGGCTACAGCACTCAACATGCCCACACCTTGCTCACGTGCCAGTTGTTCGTATGCCAACATGCCTCTCACTGACCGTACACTGCCATCAAGCGAGAGTTCTCCTATACAAAGATGGTTAACGATGCCCTCACCACCGATTTGCCCAGTAGCCAGCAGGATTCCAAGCGCTATAGGCAGATCAAAGCCAGATCCACTCTTGGGAATATCGGAGGGAGCGAGATTGACCAGAATATGCACATGAGGCACGTTAAATCCCGAGGCGCGCAGCGCCGCCCTTACCCTGAGACGTGCTTCATTAACTGCTGTGTCGGGCATGCCCACGATGCTGATACCAGGCAGCCCATTGCTAAAGGAAACCTCCACAGAAACAGGCTTGGCTTCCACGCCAATAATGGCCGCAGTCTGCACATACTTTGTTTTACCATCGTGACACTCAAGCATTATTCACCTGCACCAAAGGCATCGCGATGATGACGAAGCAGGCATTGAGACTCCCCTGTCATCTTTATGGCAATGACATCAAATCTTACGCGCCCAGAGGGGCGCTGGTTTTGTTCCAGGTAGCACAGGGCAATTCTTTCGTATCTATCGCGGCGCTCGGCGGTTACCGCATACTCAGGAAGCCCCTTGTAGGATAAAGACCTGGTTTTTATCTCTATAAAAACCAGGGTGTCGTCTTCGAGCGCAATAACGTCTGCCTCACCCGCAAAGCATTTCCAATTGCGCTTTAAGATATCAAAGCTGTTGTCTTTGAGATAAACGCATGCCAAATCCTCACCGAGCTTGCCAAGCCTTTGATTTTTGCCCGTGGCAGTAGTGGTTCTTTGACAAGAAGCTCCAGGCTCTTTGCCCTGCGCATTGGGGTTTTTCTTTCGTTTTGCCGACGTGCTTTTTGTGGCTGTGCCTTTGGTCTTGCCTTTTGCTGCTTTTGTTTTAGTTACTGTGTCGAGCTGAGTTTTTATTGCGAGCGTACCGTCCATAGTTCTCCAATCGTTATGTGTATTGATTAGAGTATGAACAGCTAAACCAAACTCCCCTACCACCACGTCAAAACCACAACAAAAATATGGATTTGGATTCAGTTAAGAATTGGTTAAGTTTGTTGCCCTGTTAGAGACGCAGTGTACTAAAAACTCTCCTGCAAGATACCAGCGCAGAAGCTTTTGCGGTGTAATTCTGACAGACCGTGTTTTTTGATAGCGGAAATGTGCTCGGCAGAACCATAGCCTTTATTAGACTGCCAACCGTAACAAGTATAATCATTACTGTACACAGTCATCAGGGCATCTCTGTGCGTCTTTGCGAGGATTGAGGCAGCAGCTATGCAGGCAGCTCTACTATCTCCTTTGGTAATGGCTTGCTCTTTGGCATGTATACCCAGAGCAACGCCATCAATGAGTACGATGTCTGGCTCACCTGCCCCAGCTATTACTGCGCCCAAGGCTTGCTTCATGCCTTGGCGTACGGCCTCTACAATGCCCATAAAATCGATAGAAGGAGCTTCAATGTCTATAATGCTAAAACTGCTAGCAGTTTTAATGATGTGCCTGGTGAGCTCCTCGCGTCTTTTGGCGCTTAGCTTCTTTGAGTCATTAAGGCCGCTGATGCGTTTCGTGAGCGGTAGCGAGGTTGCTGCAACAGTAAGAGGTCCAGCAAGTGATCCCCTGCCCACCTCGTCTATACCAATGATGTTGAGCCCTCTCCCGCAGTCCAACTCCTCAAGAAAGCCATAGAGAGCCTGATCAAGGGCAGCAGTTTTTTCTACCCTGCTGAGCTTTGGAGCAAAATGAGAATCGGTTATTGAGACAAGCATGGAGAAGTTTGTTGAGTATACCTGGAAAAGCGATGACTAATGAGCCCTTCTTTAGAAGCCCTTCTCGCGGATGCGGGCAGCCTTGCCGACCTTCTTGCGCAGATAGTAAAGCTTGGAGCGACGTACGGCACCGTGGCGCACAACTTCGATCCTATCAATCTTGGGCGAGTGCACAGGAAAGGTGCGCTCAACTCCTACGCCAAAGCTGATCTTGCGTACGGTAAAGGTCTCGCGGCTCGAAGCGCCATGCTTACGAATGACATCGCCATGATAAACCTGAATGCGCTCTCGATTGCCCTCGGTAATGCGGTAGTGCACCTTGACATTATCGCCGACAAAGAACTCCGGAACATCTTGCTTTATTTGTTGCTGCTCAAGAGCACGAATGATATCCATGATAGTTAACTCCTGTTTTCTTCCAATCAATTGATTATCGTCTTCAAGGCGCAAAACCTCAAGCCCTCTTTCAGACGCAGAGAAGAATTATAACGCAACTGGCACTCTAAACAAGACTCTTTCAAAACATTTTGTAGCCCTTGCGCAACTCCTGCCGGGGCGACACGCAATCCTAAGAGGGCATTTTTGTCCGTAGCCATCATGCTGTATCTGCTAAGTCCTTTTCAACAAGACTTCTCAAATAATCCGACCTGCTCATGTTTAACGACTTAGCCCTGGCATCTATAGCTTGTATCCTTGATCTTGGCTCCTTAAAGGTTACTGGTTTAAGCTCCTCGCCAAAAAGCAGTGGGCGTCCAACGATAATCTCTTCAAAAGGAACGCCTGGGTACTCCCCACGCTCAGCAGCTTCAGACCACTCCTCGATTTGTTGAGCGGTTACCCCATACTTCTTTTCGAGTTTCTTGGCGTCCATATTCATCACTTCCTTGCCATTCCCAGCTCTTTAAGTATCTTTTCAGTAGGCGGCACTTTTACATGGTAGATTAGCACGCCAAATGGCTTGTCAATTGCTATGAGCTCGATAAAATTGCCCTTTCTGTCAAAACCAATAGCCACCATCTGGTCAATGTTAGGCAATGCACGTCGTTGCTTTCTGATGAAATTGCCCCATGCGTAAATCACATCTTCTTTGGTCAGTCCATGTTTTACAGCATTTGGATGCACTTCAATAGCAAACAAGCAAACAGCCTCTCTATTACGTACTACAACATTGTACTACGTAATAGAAGTGTTGGTCAAATTCAAAGAATTAGCTTTTTAGCCGCCTTGAATTATGGTTACTGATCAGACCAATTCGTCATTGCGGGCTTGACCCGCAATCTGAGACGCATTTTGCTTAGATTGCGGCTCGGAGGCCGCAATGACGGACTACAGTCTGACTAGTGAATTATGTGCTACCGGTCACACATCTGTCGCCTTTGGCCAACCCATTATTGTTGTCCTTACTGTCAAGCTAAACATCGCTTCTTGAGATTGCCTATGCTACAATAGCCCAGTGTCATTGAGGGTACGGTAGCAGTGCCCAAACAGTCTTTTTCATAGCGCAATGCATACACTTGTTTATCTAATGTCAAAGGAAGGTTAGGCAGATATCATGGGTTTATTTGACAGAGTTTTTTCTCAGGAAAATCATAAGAATATAATTATTGTTAGCATCATATTGATTATTGCGGGCGCAGCAACTCTAGTAGTCAATGCAGTGACCTATGATAGATTAACCGAAGCAAGTCAAATGAAGAGTGATGTCACCTACTCAGTAAGTGCGACAAATGTCGAGCGGGTAGCAACCGAGATATCATCTGCTGAGCTCACCGGTCTTGTAATCCCGGAGTATGAATATGAAGGTGATTATGATTTGTATAGCTTTACGCTTGGCCAAGACCACCTCTTGATTCTTTCAGCTGTAAGCACGGCGCAACCAACCAAGAACATACGCGGTCATGCTATTGCACTTGATAGAAATTCCTCGTCACTGCTTGATAGCATGGTGTCTGCCCAGGAGCGCACGGACGGAACAACTTACGGAGCCTATGTTTTATGGCATGTGCCATCATCCTTTTTATACACTTATCTTGCTATATGCGCCTTGATAATCGCAGGGCTGCTACTCCTGTGTTTGTTCGTGGCAAAAAGGAGCAACAATCAAAAAGACGTAATAAGGCTGCGCGGCATGGGCGGCGGCGGTTACAACGTGCGGAGATAATAGTCTTCAAAGGAGCAGGTCAATGGACTGGAAGACTATCAAGATATTTATCAGCAGCACGTTTAATGACATGCATGCCGAGCGCGATTACCTCATTAAGTATGTGTTCCCCGAGCTGTCCGAATGGTGTGAGGAGCGTAGGATACGGCTCATTGACATTGATTTACGCTGGGGTGTGACTTCCGATGAATCGCAATCCAATAATGCCGTGCGAAAATGTCTTGAGAACATCGATGAATGTCGGCCGTTTTTCCTCTGCATGATAGGACAGAGACGAGGGTGGGTGCCTAACGACCCAGTGCGACTTGAGCATGATCGAAAAAAACGAGCACTGAGCGGCAGTGGCAACTGGCTTCAATATGAAATCAGCGATGAAACAGCTGCTGAGTATCCGGAGCTCTTAAAAAGAAAGCGCATGCCAAGTGTGCAAGGGGTAGATGACTTAGATATGCCTGTACAGTACTGCTCTGTCACAGAAATGGAGATAGAGCATGCACTTCTTGAGCCAATGTACCGCATTTTGGACTGGGATGGTGAGCAGCAAGACAGGCAAAGCCCCCTGCCGTGCAATGCGTTGTTCTTGCAGCGACAGGACAGCTTTACCTCCCTGTTGTCTCCCGAACACCGTTTGATTTATACCAATGATGAGTTGCTTATATGGGGCGATGACCCCAAAAGAGCGGATAAAGCAGTTAATGAACTTGTGGAGACGGTCAAAAATGGTGGATATGAGCTGGTTTCCTATTCTGCTCGGTGGGATGAACACGTTCAGTCGCCCGAGCTTTCCGCAGAAACAAACGGTGGCATCATCAGCAAAGGGCGTTTGGTGCTGCCATGCGATTTTAAAGATATTCTTATCAGCAGGCTCCAGGCGCTCATTTTAGGCACAGATGGTTTTCGAGACAGAGTAGAGCCTGTTGCACCACCTGTTGACCAATATGAAATCGATATGCAGCAGCAGGAGCAGTTTCTCAATGCTGTAACGGATAGTGTCGTCGGGCGAGAAGAGCTCATCAACGAGATGAATCAATACCTCGCAAATGATTCTCAACAAATAATGCTGCTCTCTGCACATGCAGGTTACGGAAAGACGACACTGTTGAAGAATGTTATCAAGCAAGCGAGCTCAAACCGGCTGCTCTACCGGTTTTGCGGGGTGTCGGATCTAACGACTGACCCCTATGCGCTCTGGGATGCACTCTGCCATGAAGCTGGGGTGCACACACCTTCATCACTTGATGAACTGAGCAAAGAGTTGCCGAGGCTGCTGGCCGATATTGCTCAGCTCGGTGTCAGCGCCATCGTGATTGATGCCGTAGACCAAATGCAAAATGGACTTGCTATGCTCAATTGGTTCAAGCGCCTGTTGCCTGACGGATTGAAGTTGATAATAAGCATAAAAATGGATGATGCCAACAAACCGCTCATCGATAGCTTAAGTCAAGACACCGTAATCAATCATTGCACAGTAGGCTCTTTGAGTGAGCAAGCAGTTCAATTCAGTTTGATTGAGAACTTCCTGCTTCATTATATGAAGGCTTTGGACAATGAACAAAAGAAGGAGTTGTGTGCAAAAAACAGTTCCGGCAACCCGCTGTACTTAAAAATTGTTCTCCATGAACTACGAAGGTTTGGGTCATTTAAGCAGCTGCCGCAAGAAATCGAAAGCTATGGGCGCACACCGCTAGAAGCATTTTCAAAGATGCTTGACAGGATGGAGCATGACGTAGCTTATGAGGTCATAGATCACGAAAGGCTGGTACCGCTCGTATTTGGACTGTTGTCCTGTGCGCGCAATGGGCTCACAGAACAAGAGGTCATCCTTTGCGTGCTTCGTGTCATCAAACAAGACGTGGATGAGGAGCACAAGCTCAAAGAGCTGCTGCCCGGGTCAGTGAGATTTATTCTCAGGCAAGTGAGACCTTTCATGGCAAGGCGCGATGGAAGGATCGATTTTCTGTTCGATAGCTTTAAGGAAGCAGCTTATATGCGCTATGCAGCTTCACATAGAGCTTTGCATAAGACGCTCATGGAATACTTTCAAGGAGAGTGCGATCCCTTTGGAAATAGCACCTACGATTCGGATAATGCCAGAGCGCTCGTTGAGTTTGGTTTTCATACCACAGAGTATGACCACCATGAGGGAGAGCAGCTTTACGGCAGCTTGGCTTATTTGGATGCACGCTGTAATAAGACGGCCTTACAGCCCCTGCTTACGGAGTTAAAGCAATTCAGCTCTGAGCTATGCAGCAGTTTTTATTCTGTAATACTGCGTTATCAGCCCTTATTATCAAGTTTTCCAAACATGCTGTTTTCAATATGCCACGCAAAAAAGTCAACGCCGGTTCATGCGCAGGCCAAAGGCATGCTTTTGGACGGACGCTGGACAAAGCCCTGGCTTGATGCCAAGCAAGTTTTTGCGATTCAATGCGATGATGCTGTGTCTGAAGAAGAGGATGACGCCCTTGCCTTGAGTCTTGTTGCCGAGTCTGAAGAGTATGTCTTCAGCACCGGCTGCGCATTCTCGCAAAATGGCTCGCTCTTTGTTTTTGCTGAATCACTCGAGCGCCTGCGGGCATTTGACACCAAGTCTTTTGAAATGCTTTCTTGCTTTATTGGCGTACGCCCGGTGAGGACTACCGCAATAAAGGTTTCGCCCGATAACAAATATCTTGCCATTGCACATGAGGATTCGACGATAGAGTTGTTTCGGCTTGCCTATGGCCCTGAAGGGCAATTATTGCAGGCAACCGCCATCATGGTTGAGCTTGCTGCCTTTAAGCCAAAGCGCGGGCTTTCTTCATTTGGTTTTCTGAGCGGGTCTTTTTGCTACCAGTCTGATGCAACCACAATCAGAGCGTACGATATAGAGGCAGCGTCGTTTACCGATATACTAAAGACGCAGCAGCCAATCATTTTGGACGCGGTTATATCATTGGCAGATCACGCTGTTTTTTCTGCTCGTCAGGGCATGGTTTCTGACATTTATGGCTACTCTTATATCAAAAAGGTCATAACAAAGGTCACGGTATTCGAAAGTGTTTTTGTACGCTGTATGTGTGCAATTAACAGCAGCTGTTTTGCAGTTGCTGTTTCTGATAATCGCATTTTTGTTCTTGATATCAACGCAAAGATATTGTCGGAAATAAAAACGGAGACAGATGTAAAATCCATCACTAAAATGGAGCAAAGACTGTTGATTCTGTGTCGCAGCGATGAACTTATCTCTTGGGACTGGGCGGCACATGACTTGGAATTACTTCATGTTGCAAAAGCGGAAGACCGGCATTTCAACGAGTTGGCAATCTCTGACCAAGGCAACATATTGACTATCTACGGCGCAGCAATCGCCAAGTTTGAAATGCAAAAGAGCGCATATGGCGCGTGGGGCGCAGTACAGCGAATACTGGCTGTAGACGAACTGCCTGAGCTCACCGCCGTTGTTTATGCTGATGATAACAGTGTGACGGTTCAAAGAGAGGGCTTTTCATCAGAATCCGTCAAGCTAGAAAAGAATGTCAAACATACGGCATGCCTTACGTCAAAGGGTATATATCTGCCCGGTGAGTATGGTAAAGGATACTTCCTCGCAGCCAATCAAACACGATTTGAGCACTCAACACAGCAGGGAGAGGCTATCCGAAACCTGAGATACTTCTCTGCCTCTGACGGGTGCCTGTATACCATTGATAACCTGTGGAACCTGCAATGCAAACAAAGTGGTTTTTCTTTTGATCTTTCTCACTACAAGTTTAATACTATTAATATCAGTGCTCTAGAAGACCATGTCTTCATGTATGGCCTTGCAAGCGGGTCGCAAGCTGTCAGTGATACCTCAACTGGGCATGAACTCCTGAGCGGACTACTTCTGATATTTCAAGTCATTAGCCCTGGCTGGCTTCAGTTTTGCGGGCAGCGAGTAATTTCAGAAAAGTATGGAAAGCTGGCGGATGTAGCATTTCATAAGGAAACGGAACGGGTTTTCGTTATATTCAACACTCCTCATTCCTCTAAGAGCAACGATTATTTGCGCGTTGGCTTTGGCACTAAAGAGGAATGGCTTTCTGGTAATGAAAGCCACAGGGATATCAACATCAGTCGAAAATCGGACGCAGACATAAGCTCGGCTTGTGCGACAGACAGCTACATGGTTTGCTACCAAGGGAGTGTCTTTGCCTTTGATGTGTCCACCATGGAATATCTTGCTGCAATAGCCATTGATAATTCGATAGACAGTTTGCAAGCTTCGCAAAGCAGTAATGAGCATGGTCTCGCCCTCAGTGGCGATTCCACGGAAGTGTATGAGATTACGATTCGATTCTAAAAGAGGAGGAAATAGAAATGCAAAACCATGACTATTTTATGCAGACAAATCAAATGCTAGTTGAGAGCAGGCGCTTTAAGGAATCAATCGACCTCTGCGAGTATGCCCTATCATCGGCACAGTGGAGTGCGCAGATTGAGCGGCAGTGTAACGCACTGAGCCGCTGGATGCTAGCGCAAACGTATTCCAAAACAGGCAATGCGGTAAAGGCGCGAGAGGGGTACATCAGTTTTCTTAATTACGTGGACGCTGATATTTCAATGGTTAGCGCGGTTTTCCAGCTCAGGGAGGTCATGGAGGATATGTACACAAAGGCCTGTCATGACATGGGTCAATTGGCCATTTCCTATGATGAGTATTTTTTGTATATAAAAAAGATAGAGACTGTTAGGCAGCATACGCAAAACCAAAGGGCGCAGATGGAAGCTGTCCAGTCTAATCGCAATAGCGGTGCATCATGGAGCGATAACATTTATCAACTAGCCGAACTAGAGCTCACCTCTGTTGAATCAGGCGATTTAACCAGATTGTCATATGCTGCGTCTATGTTTTCTCTCTACTTGGCCTACCCACAAATCGACCCGCCTATTGATGTGCTACGAATAGCAATTGTCAATTACAGCTCGTTTATTTGCAAGCTTGTCGGCGAAAGCATCCTCTACTGCGCCGCAAAAAAGCAACCGGCAAATCCTGATAATTATCGGTTTATCTATGATACTGCCCTTGCACTGGTCAGTGAATACTTAGATGACATGGAAACACATGACGCTGCAAAAGAAGCTCTGGACAAGCTCACATCTGCAATGGGCGAGAGTGTAGACAAACTTAATTTCCACAACAATGGATATGCCTCAGTTGCGCCATCAGACGCTCACGATTTTACTCCGCCACTGCTACTGCAAGAGCAGATGAAGCAAACTCTGAGCACGCCGGACTCATCAACAAAACCTAGCCGGGGATGTGTGCCTGCCGCAATAATCCTGCTTCTGGCGATTGCAGCAATAATCACTGTAGTTGTAAAATTTTTGTTGTAGGAGCAAGACTTCTCACCGCGACCTACGGGCCACCCCCATTGCCCTAACATACAGCTGTATTTAACAGTTTAACTATGGTAAAGCGTTTCATGCTACACTGTACTTACAAATTCCTTCGGGATTGCCCCCTTGGCTAGCCAGGGGGGCTAACTTTTATTTAGCAGCACCCGCGCGAGTGCATCTTTTAACTCCTGGTATTCACCTGCATTAATCATCCCCATTCTGTTGGCCAGCCTGGCAGCGTCAAAGGTCTTAGCCTGGCTCAGCAAGGCAACGCTTCCCTACCAATAGATCTGACAGGATGGTAATACTTGCCGCGCCTATCAGTCGTGGAGAGGGGGACACCCCAAAACATTTGCTTGCTGAATTTCTTAACCACAACTACGGGGCGGTTGAAGTAAGCGCCCTTGCATCTTCTTCAAAGCCAATATTCTCGCCGATACTTACCCAAAAGACATCACGCTCTTTAAAAGCCACTCTCTCTCGCCTACTGTTGATTTCAGACTTCTTGGGCATCCACCGTTTATAGTCTTTAATCTTCATCCAATATCCCATCTGCTCACTTACCACTAAGAAATAACTAATGGCTGACCATCAACTTGAACACATCCTAGAATTGCCCTTTTAAGAAGACGCATTGCTTGATTGTCTTCGTCTCATACCCATAAAGCAAAGCAACATCGCTGTCCAGGAGCAGCTGCACTCCCCTGATGCTCAAGATGAGAGATTTAGTATCAACCAAAGAGACGCTGTAGCCCCCTCGGTAACATCTTGTATCAACCCTTCAATCATATCATCCTCTCTCTCTATATATCATAATTTCCTTATTTTGGCATAATAGCCTAGTTTGCTTGCCCTGACAAGAGTGCACAAAATTTCAATAAGCTGTGTAGAAGTGGAAATAAATAAGTGGGAGATTGCTCCTGTCGTGTTCGCTCGCTATTGTCGCCCTACACGCTTGGCGGAGCCAAACCCAATTGTCGCTCTGTCGCGTTCGCTCGAAGAGCAGTTCCTGCACCATTTGGCTTCGCCAAATGGTGCAGGATAAGGCCGCAGGGCCCACTTGCACCCTGGGCATATTGGGGACACTTCTAGCTGTGTCTCTAGCGGGACATAACTCAGCACTATTCTTTTTTTTGCTTGGCTGATGAGGCTGGTGATTAATCTGAGCACATCGTAAAACTGCCCTGCGCTATTGTCGTCCTACGCATCGTAAAGCAAAATCCTAGTGGGAACAGGAAGCAGCAAGCAGAAAACAGTACGGAGCGCCTAATGAAAAGCCAGCTCATATTGTGTTATGATACACGCAGAAGGACGATTGACGAAGGGAGGTTGGCCATGGCAACTTCTAGTATTGGAAAGCTAGTCATTATTGATGACAATGCAGCGGATCGGATGATTGCTCAGATAGAAGAGCAGGAGGCCAACCCGCGCCCATTCAAGCGCCGTAAGATTAAGTGGGGCGACCCAAAAAAGCTGGCTGAAGCACTCAGCACGGAGTATGCCGATGAGAAATGATCTTCGGCTTAATTCGCTGAGAGAACAGTTGCATCTTAATCCTGAAAAACTCCTTGATCTCGAAAAGAAGCTCAAGGAGTTCTCTTGTACTCGGGATAATGACATCGAACGTTTTATCCAAAGCAACGCTATTGCTTTTGAGAGAAGTGGGCTGGCACGAACATACTTCTACACCCTGCTCGATAAGACAAGTGGAAAAGAAAGGACTGGCATCGCAGCATATTTTTCTGTGGCAATCACGGCAGCGGATTTTAGTGGTGTTGGCAGGAGCAAACGCGAGAAAATTCTTGGACGTACTCCAGCGCGAGAGAGGCAGGACTACTTTGGCGGCTTACTCATTGCTCAATTAGCCAGAAATGATTGCTATGATGGGAGTGTAATCACTGGCGCCGAGCTAATGAGCGACTGTCTTGAGGTGATCGAGCAAGGCAGGGACTTCGTTGGCGGAAGAGCACTCTATCTTGACTGCAAAAAGGCGCTTGTCCCCTACTATGAAAAATTTGGCTTCAAAGAACTCAGATTAAGTGAGGATGACAGCGGTCTCTCCACATTGTTCATGGGGCTCCCGCGAATCCACCCACCCCTGTCTTCCTGAGCAAAGTCGAAGAATCCAGTCGTTGATGTGCTTATCAGATGGTCGAGGTGGATGAGGAACAGGAAGCAGCCAAGCAGAAAACAGGACCTGCTTGCTTTGAGAGCGCAGCCTAACAAAAACCGCTATCATATTAGCAACAAAAGCACCAAGAAGCTCTCTGTCGTCCTGCGCGTTGCGAAACGAGTCTCTTGTCGTCCTGCGCATCGCGCAGCGATGTTCAGGACTTGCTTCAGCCTCCAGCACCTGCAAGCCAAAACCAGAAAGGGCCAACACAAAAATATGCCCTCAGTACCAACAAAGAAAATCTACGACATTTCAAAAGAGATACTGCTCGCTTGCGGACTGCCCACTGAAGACGCAGACATTGTAGCCGATACGATTGTCAGCGCACACCGCAAGGAAAAACATACGCATGGTCTCGGGCGGCTCTCCATTTATCATCGTAAAACCAGCTCTGGGCTCATGTCTCCTACAACTACTATAAAGAAGGTGTCTGACAGAGGGGTCGTAGCAGTTTATGACGCAGAAAACGGATTTGGGCAGGTGGCAGCCTACAAAGGTATGCAAACTTGCCTTGAAAAGGCAGCCGCACTAGGCATAGGGGTTGTTGCCATTAGAAACAGTAACAGCTTTGGCACCGCCGACTACTTTGGAGAAATGGCCGCAAAAGAAGGTATGGTAGGCATAGTGATGGGCAATGCGTCGCCCGCGCTTGCTACACCTGGCGGCAACAGAGCCCTTGTGGGCACAAACCCCCTTTGCTTCGCTTTTCCTGGAACAGGGGCACACCCTCCCATAGTCCTCGATATGGCCTGTTCGGTCGTGGCCCGCGGCAAGATACGGATGGCACTGAAAAACGGAGAGAAGATTCCTTCGAGCTGGGCCGTTGACGCTGATGGTATCCCAACTGACGACCCTGAAAAGGCCTTGGAAGGAATGATAAACGCAATAGGTGGCTATAAGGGTTTTGGGCTAGCCTTGGTTGTGGATATCTTGGCAGGTCTGATGTCTGGCTCGGCATTTGCTGGGGATGTTAAGGCGCTTAATGCGCCGGAAGGCTTCTCGCGCTATGGGCACTTCCTTGCGGCAATCAACACCAGCTTCTTTCTTGACGACACTGAGTATCAGAAGAGGATGGACTATCTGGTAGATCAGACAAAGGGCTGTGGCGAACCTGGCGCGGTTTTATTACCGGGTGAACGATCCTTCCTTAATTCACGAAGAAATACTGAAGATGTGGATTTGCCGGAGAAGCTTGTAGATGATACCAATGATTTAGCTTCTCTGATAGGAGCCGGGGTTCGGTTGTAGTTTATACATGTTTCCGTAAGTCGTGCGCGCTTAGCATTATGCGTCATGCGTGCTTGGCGTGTGTGTGTCTGGCAGTGTGTCAGGCAAAGTGCGTCTGGCAAAAGTGCGTCTGGCAATGTGTTTATAGGTTTAATGATTCATGCTATACCCTGTTTTCCGCAGCACTCTCTAGAGTTTTTTTGTCTAAACCGCTGGTAGATGGCTTTAATCTGCCGATTCTGCATGAGTATTTTATGTGCTGGAATACCCGAATTCGCTATTTCTTTTTTAC
>WQXH01000007.1 GCA_009784945.1 Coriobacteriia bacterium
AACGCGTTTAGCAGGGGCCTTAGCTCAGCTGGGAGAGCGCTTGGCTGGCAGCCAAGAGGTCAGGGGTTCGATCCCCCTAGGCTCCACCAAAACTTGATCAAGCAGGTGCAGTAATGTGCCTGCTTTGTTTTCTACACACCCGAGTCAGACGTACTCAGATTGGTCACCTCCAGCCAAGTGCTCCACATACTCCGCACGATACAATGGTTCATTGATAATAGCACCACTCTGTTTTCTCTCTCGCATAGAAAATTTGATGGCCTTCCCAATGCGGTACTTGTTTACGAAATGAGTCAGACTCTTACTATGCAGGTTGGTTGCAGACTTGACTTCAATGGGTATGGGCACTCCGTCAACTTCAATAACAAAGTCCAATTCCACTTTGGCATCATCGCTTGAGAAATAGAACAGCGAAAGGCTTGACGCTACTAGCTGTTGTGCAACATACTGTTCGGTATATGCTCCTTTGAACTCCGTGAGAACCTTATCTTCCTCAAGCACCAATCGAGGATCGAGGTTCGATAACGCTCCCAACAGGCCGACATCCAGGGTAAATAACTTGAAAGCACTCGGGTCTTCGTAATGCTTGAGAGGAGCTGCTACCTTATTTACTCTTTGAATCCTTAGGATTAGTCCTGCATCCACAAGCCACTGAATAGCTAACTCGAAATCCTTTGCTCTTGCACCTTTTTTTATAACTCCATAGAGGAACTTCTTGTTTTCTCGTGCCAGTTGTGAAGGCATGGAATTCCAGACCATTCTGATGCGCGGAACCACGTTTACTGGGGCATGTTTACTGTAATCACGCTCATAGTCCAACAATATTTGCTTTTGGATAGACCGTGCTTTATGATAATCGCCGTCGTTAGTAAAGCTTTGAACCACTTCCGGCATCCCGCCAAGAAATAAGTACTGCCTCAGTAGTTCAATAAAGCTGGAGTGGAAGCTACTGGTTGTTTCTGGATTGTCTCCTGCTAGTATTTCGGCAAAGTGATCGCTCTTGACTGCGCGGGTAAACTCACTGAATGTCATAGGATATAAATTCACTGAGTCAACTTTACCTACAGGAAATGACACCTCTTTGTGCAGCGCCAGGCCAAGCAAACTTCCCGCAACTGCAATATGATATTCGGAAGCTTGTTCACAAAAGTACTTCAAGGAGGACAAGGCCTTTGGCACCTCCTGTATCTCGTCTAAAACGATAAGGGTATCCTCAGGGTGGATACTAAATCCCACCTCAGCCTCCAGACCCGTAATCAGAGCTTTGGCGTCATTAGTGCTCTCGAACAACCTTTCCATTCGATGGTTATCGCTGAGAAGAACATAGGCAACATTTTTGTAATTTATTCGGCCAAATTCTTCTAACAACCAGGTCTTACCCACTTGCCGTGCGCCGTTAAGAATCAGTGGTTTGCGGTTTTTGTTGGCCTTCCATTTTAGAAGCCTGGCCATGGCGTCTCTTTTCATTTGACCTCCATTATCTCGTTTATAGACAGTATACAGCAGTTTTTCCGTGGTATTTATGAGTTAGCAATACAGATTTTCCTAGAATTAGGTATTTCAGTCTCTGTAAGCACATATTTTTCAGTGCAAGCCATGCGAGCTTCCTCATATGTCTTTTTGCATCGACCTTAACAGTCGTCCGCCAAAGTGATCTTTGTTTTTCTTCGTAGGAGTCGAGGTGTTATATACTTGTTCTATGAGCGATTTTGCTGTTGGTGTCAGAAGACGGCTAGCCTTAGCCCAAAAGAACTACTTGATAAGCGTATATGCGGCACCAATCAATATAGCTGTCATTAAACACTTTCTACTCTGGGAGTCGTTTACCCTATAGCTTAGCTGGCAGCACAGTCTATCCAGTAATCTACCCCCAAAGTGCCACCGGTTGGATGGCGCGGAAATTTGATAAACTGCACGTAGAACGTGGAGCTTAGGAGGATCGAAGTCAGAAAACAGTTGCCTTTTTGATTCTTCACCAGCACCTTAAGAAAGCCTCGTCAATATTTGCTGTCATTATTTCTACAATCTCTGTTAGATCTGTGTTGTTCCAGTCATCGAGCTCATTGCCGCAATAGGCATCTTTTGCAAGAGCCAATAGTGCAGTATTCTCTTGCGGCAGGCGTTCAATCACCCACTCTGCGGCTTGGCTCTTTGCCATGAACATACCGGTAGCAACAGTTGCCCAAATGCGTGCCAGTGTCAGCAGAACATTGCGCTCATCATTCTTCATTTGGCCGACCAAACCTGGAATGACATCTTTCAGTGCTTTGAACAAATCGCTTTTTGGGATAGGTGGAATCAGGTTAATTCTCTCGGTGCCCAACAATGTGACACTGTGCTGCTCTGCCTGCTTAAGGATTATTGTCAAGTCTGGGTCTTGCTTGACTTGGGGAATCCACCCGCTTTCAAAATCCTTCCGAAGCCATTCTCCGTATTGAAAAAGCACCCTTGGAGGATGTACCCAGGGGACAATATCGCTTAGCTTGACCACGCTAAGATCTAAGTGTCGTATTCCGTCTATATTTCCGATTCTGCCGGAGCTTCTCATTAGTTCGCTAGCTAGTGCTATAAGCACATCGTCTGGCAATGGCTCATTCACAACCGCCAAGACATCTATATCGCTGTCGCTTTTAAGGCCACCTAAAACTGCTGATCCATGTAGATACGCAGCTATCATACTCTCCCCGAAAATGTCATGGAGGATATCGAGCACGCAAAGTGCCTCTGCTGGAATACTATAAGCACTCATTGTTTACTTTCCATCTAAGATAAATCTTCATGTCTCAAATATCGTTACACTGACACATATATTAGCATTACACTTCACCATCTCTTATGGTAGATGACAAGTGCTGTTGTTGATGTGGGATTGTAGCCCAATTTCTTGGGCAGATAGTGTAGGATATCCACACTAGGGCTGGTCGAATTGGCCCGGGTCCTCCACAGGCGGGAAAAGCTTCCCGTCACTCTTTTGGCGTTGCGCATCAAGTCTGGACTTTTCAGCTCAACTGATATAAATTATACCTATTATTTATATCAGAAGGGTTAGCATGGTTTACGATATTAAGAAAGCGATCGAGCACAGAATTAGCGAGCTTGCTGAGGGAGATGTATTTGTTCCTGCAGATTTCTTCGATATAACCACTCCTGTCAATGTCAACAACATCTTGTCCAGACTATGCAAAGCTGGCACAATTCGTAGATGTTTCAGAGGTGTCTATGCTAAGCCCTACTTTAGCAGCGTGCTTGATAGAGAGCTCATGCCTAAACCAGATGACGTGATTGCAGCTATTGCTCGAAGACATCGTTGGACGATTGCCCCTTCTGGTGATACGGCATTAAACCGCATTGGACTATCAACTCAGATTCCAGCTGTTCTCGAATTTGTCAGCAGTGGGCCAGACAAAACATACAGCTATGGTGGTTTTATGATAAAACTACGTCACCGAGCTAATAAGGACATGATTGGCAACTCCCCTATCACCAGGGTTTTTATTCAGGCCATGAAGGCTCTCGGTAATGGCAGAGTGCTAGATGAGACAATGGTGGCACTAGCAGAAAAGCTATCAAGGGAGCAGATAGAGACAATAGTAGAGGAAACAGTTCACTCAGCAGCCTGGATAGCAAAAGTTGCCAGGCAAATAGAGGAAGCCATCAAATGATAGAGATTGCACAAAACAGCCAGCGGTCAAGAAGCGATCTATTTAGCGCTACTGCCTCAGAGCTAAATCTCAGCCCTGCCATCATCGAAAAAGACTATTGGATTTGCTGGATGCTTTCCTACCTGTTTGGTAAATCCAGTGTCTGCGAGCACATATGCTTTAAGGGCGGTACAAGTCTCTCCAAGGGGTATGATCTCATCAAGCGCATGTCTGAAGACATAGACATTGTTCTGGACTGGAGGCTACTGGGCTATGGGTTCTCTGAGCCGTGGGATGAAAGAAGTGGTAAGAAGCAGCGAGCTTTCATGGAAGGTATTCGTGACAGAGCAGCCAGATATCTCTCAGAAATATTCCTTCCTCAAATGAAAAATGATTTTGCGTCTAATGGACTGCGAGACTTTTCGCTCACTATTACTGCTACAGATTCGCAAACAATACGCTTCTTTTATCCGCAAGTATTTGCCGACGATGCACTTCTTCAGGAGATACGCCTAGAGGCCGGGGCTTTGTCAGCCTGGACTCCGTCCCAGCAAATATCCATTACACCTTATGCAGCCCAACTGTTCCCTCAAGCATTTAACACCTCCAACACCACGGCAAGAGCAATGAAGCCAGAACGTACTTTTTGGGAGAAGGTAACCATTCTTCACAAAGAAGCTTTCAGAGATGCGGGAGCAATTCCCAGCCGCTACTCTCGTCACTACTACGACATGTATGAGCTCTGCAACTCGTATGTCAAGGATGCAGCATTTGCCAGTGTCGACCTTTTGGGAACAGTGGTTGATTTTAAAAGTCGGTTTTTTCGCTCTGCATCAGCACATTATGAGCTAGCTAAGCCAGGAACACTAAGACTGATTCCGCCTGCTGATTCTATGGCCGCCCTAAGGCGTGACTACGCTTCAATGCAATCAATGATATACGGAGAGTGCCCAGAGTTTGAAACAATCATAGACTCACTCAGGCTCTTAGAAAATGAGATTAACCTGCTGTGATTAGTTTTATCCCTGCCAGCCATTCGGGGTTATTTCGATGCATCTTTGGTGTTGTCCCTGCCAGCCATCCGCCTGAAATTGCTCTTATTCGCCTTGAAGGCGGGTAAGATGCAAAAACAACTCGTGTTTGAAAACTTGTTGAACTTTTTGTTGTCGGACTTGGTGTGAGCAGGAGGGCGAAACAGCCTCCTGACAAGGGAAAGTTAGTAGCCTTTTTGGAGCTATCTATAGCAACACGTCCTGCGGTTCTTGTGCTGACCTTTCCTACTGCTTCCGTTTTGTCTTGAGCTTAGTCACTTCCGTGTCGCTGAAGCTGGTGACTACCAGTGCCCTGTTCGGCAGCTTCTTTGGTCTTGGCTTAGGTAGTGCGAGTGCCGTCAGCCATGACCCACGTTTTATCAAGCGTCTTGATGTATTTGATGACCTCGCGAGTCTTGATGGTTCTATTCATGCAACCTCCTATTGCACTAGCATAATTGACCTAGTCCCAGCTAGCTTGTTTGTTAGTCATTTCCTATTAGACTGACAGTTGATGTTTTGGAGAGCCAGTTTCTCTCCGCATTGCAGAGAGAATTGAAAGATCAGATGCCGAAATACAATGTCATAATCCCAACTGACATCAAACCGAGCCCATGGCCGCACGAAATCAGCGCAGCAGTAATTCTGTCAGAGTATTATCAGGCTGATGTCATGTTCTTAAAGCGCATAGTTAATGCCAAGTCAGCTGATGTGCTAATCAAGGGACGATATTGGGAAATAAAAAGTCCCACTGGTAAGGGGAAGAGAAATGTTCAGCACACTTTGTCTGCCGCACTAAAAACAATCTAGATGTATAGTCTTTGATGCAAGACGCTCAAAGATGCACATAAACAGAATCAGAAGTGAACTAAAAAAGCAGCTCAAAATGACAGCGTCTATCGAGCGGTTACTGATCAGACCAATTCGTCATTGCGGGCTTGACCCGCAATCTGAGACGCATTTTGGTTAGATTGCGGCTCGGAGGCCGCAATGACGGCCTACAGTCTGACTAGTGAATCGAGCGTCTTTTGTTGATTCAGACGCTCCCTTAGGTTCCAATAGTATTGTCAAACGTAACATAATATGTTACTTTATCCAATATGTATGTTACAAGAATACATAATACTCAGTCTCTGGACACCGTCAAGGCAACTGATGTTGCAAGTTGGCTGTTGTCTCATGGAATCACTGATATCACCACAGAAGAGCTCGCGGGCCTGATTGGTGTTCCAAAGAATCAAGTCCGCCAAAGAATGGCTCCTCTGGTAAAGCGATGTGAGATTGTCTCCCCTGCTCGTGGCTTGTGGATACCAGTTCCCTTTGAGTACCGTCAATGGGGTGCTCCTGAGACTGTGCACTATATCGACGCCATGATGAAACACCTCGAAACCGACTATTACATAGGATGGATGACGGCCGCATCGTTTTTCGGAGCAAGCCATCATGCACCTCAAGTATTTCAGGTCGCTACATCAAAGACGGTAAGCAATCGTATTATTGGACGCTCTGATATGAGATTCTTTCAAAGATCTAACGTGGGCATATTGCCAACTACTCGCATCAACACTCAGACTGGCACGGTAACGGTATCAACAAGAGCGGCTACCATGCTCAGTGCGGCCAGTGACATAAGCCTTGTCGCAGGTCTGGACAACGCTGCAAATATTATTATCGAACTCAGTGAAACTGATGAGCCTTTTCTTGAAGAAGTGGTAGCCTCTGCTCACCTATTTCCCATATCTGCGGTTCGCAGGCTTGGTTGGATATTGGAGAGTTTCACTTCAATAGACGGGCTAGAGGACTTGCGATTTCTCAGCAGTCAAAGTGATAAAAGGTTTTCTAAGCTTTCCGTGCATCATTCTTACAGTAATAAAGTAAGCAAGAATTGGTCTCTTGACATCAATGCAGAAGTTGAGCCAGACATATGATTCCAGCAGCGGTCATAACCAAATGGAGTGTTACTCATCCTTGGTCTACTCGAGAGCAGATCGAACAAGATCTCTTGCTTTCACAAGCCATGTGTGAAGTTTCGAATGACCAGTTGCTCGGATTCGAGCTGGTTTTAAGAGGGGGCACCGCCTTCCACAAGCTCTTTTTGCCCAAGCCTCATCGTTATTCCGAAGATCTTGACTACGTGCGAACAAGCGCTGGTGGAATTGGTGACATCATGAAGCGCTTAACCTCACTTGGTTCTGAGCTAGGATACATTGTGAGCACCAGGATGGGGCAATTCCCCAAGATTTTCTGGAAAACCACTGCTGAGTCGGGTTTACCATTAAGGATAAAGATAGAAATTAATACCTTCGAAAGATCGCCTTCCTTACCGCTTGCCTTGATAGAGCATACTGTAGACACGGATTGGTATTCCTCACGCGCCAGTATTAAGACCTTCCAAGTTGAGGAATTGGTCGCCACAAAACTGCGAGCGCTCTATCAGCGCTCAAAGGGAAGAGACCTATTTGATCTTTGGCTTGCCATTGTTACCATCGGCTTAGAGCCAAGCAAGATAATTAAGGCATATGAGCCTTATCGACCCGACAAGACGAGCTCCCAGCAGATGATAGAGAACCTTGAGGCAAAACTTAACAATATGCAATTTCTCAGTGACACTGATGGCCTAGTGATCTCTAACGACCATGAATATAACCCAGGAGCTGCTGCAAAGCTTGTCATCGAAAAACTCCTTACTGGTTTATAAGATACAGGGCATTCTGTAGTTAATGACGATGTGCCAACTGCTCTGTGCTTCAATTTTCCCTGCCAGCCATTCCGTTTTCGGAGCGGCATTTTTACTGCTTTACGATTGAATTTCGTTTTTTCATCGGTACGGTTTCATACCTTTTAACGATTCTACCTTTCGTGAAAAGGTGTAACCACCCACCGTGAAATTGTTTACCTATCGTGAAAAGGTGTAGCTTTTGCCGAAAATCACTTGTTCAGTTCCTTAAGCAAAGCCACGTTGGTGTCTATACCTTGCCGATGTTCTTCATCGGTCATGGACGGGTCTTTCCAGTCATAGAAAAGCTGGCAGGGCAACTCGGCACATTCGCCACAAGTTTTAAAGCCATTCTTGTTGACCGAGCAATCATAAATCGGACAACACTCCACGCCAAAGTTTTCTATGTAGAATGGTTTTCCGCAGTGTTGCTGGCAGCCGTTACCGCATTTTTCTTTCAGGGGACACGCGTCGCAGTTGATTCCGCATGGTGATAAGTTCATCGCTATTCTCCTTTTTCTTTCATTAATCAGCGGCAAAACGCTCATCCACTTGCGGCTAGTACGGTTTGTTGCACTTCCAATGGGTCGTTGCACTTCGGATGAGATTCAACCCGTGTGAGTAACGTTTGCTGAGGGAGATGTATTTGTCCCCGCAGATTTCTTCGATATAACCACGCCAGTTAATGTCAACACTATCTTGTCCAGACTATGCAAAGCTGGCGTAATTCGTAGATGTCTCAGAGGTGTCTATGCTAAGCCCTACTTCAGCAACGTGCTTGAAAGAGAGCTCATGCCCAAACCAGATGAGGTGATTGCAGCTATCGCACGAAGGCATTGTTGGACGATTGCCCCTTCTGGCGACACAGCTTTAAACCGTATTGGTCTATCAACTCAGATTCCCGCTGTTCTTGAATTTGTCAGCAGTGGGCTAGACAAAACATACAGCTATGGTGGTTTTACGATAAAACTACGCCACCGAGCTAAGAAGGACATGATTGGCAACTCCCCTATCACCAGGATTTTTATTCTGGCTATGAAGGCTCTCGGTAATGGCAGAGTGCTAGATGAGACAATGGTGGCGCTAGCAGAAAAGCTATCAAGGAAGCAGATAGAGACAATGGTAGAAGAAACAGTTCATTCAGCAGCCTGGATAGCAAAAGTTGCCAGGCAAATAGAGGAAGCCGTCAAATGATAGAGATTTCACAAAACAGCCAGCGGTCAAGAAGCGATCTGTTTAGCGCTACTGCCTCAGAGCTAAATCTAATCCGGCTTTTCTGCAAGGCGTTTTGCGGTTGGAAGAAAAACTCCCTCATTTTGATGGAGTTTTTCTTCCACTGTATCTAAACTCGGTCTACCGCTAATCAATTTGCCTGCTCGATAGTGCAAACCCACGTAGTAACTAAACTGCAAAGGCGGCAGATTGCGCCTCGAAATCTGATTAGATACGATGGAAATGAGGACTACAGATTAAATCGAATTGCTTTCCATAAGTGTCGTTTCCATAAGTGTCGATTCCCTGGGCACCACATCAGCGTGATACAATATCTTTGCTAAGCCAGCGTCGCCTCTCAACGATGCGCACATGGCGGGTGCTTCTTGTATCGTATATCGGGAGGTGACACTGTGATTGAAGGTAGCCCATGAGAATTATTGAACTCGTGTTGTTACTGCTGAACTGTGCGACATTGTTTTTCATGGTATTTAGAAGATTCTCCAAAGCTTTTAACAGATCGACAAAGGCTATTTGGATTGGAGGCGCAGCTCTCAACCTCATCGTCCTTCTGCTCCACATAGTCTTAGAGGGCCTACGTATACAGATGCTTTTCTCCTATGCTTTCGTTTTCGCTTTGGTGTCGGTAGCTGTAATAGTGACCTTGAAGAAGCCACGAGAAAAGGAGAAACCTAAACGCAGAAGAGTCGTAGTATTCAAAGGCATCGGCACAGGCTTTGTATTCTTAGCCTTAAGCCTCTCAGCAATCCTGGCCTCTTTGCTACCCGTTCCAACGCTGCCCACACCAACGGGCAACTATGCCGTAGGCGTGCAGCACCTTCACCTTGTTGACGAGAACCGTAACAACTCCTTCTTCACTGGTTCATTAGATAAACGCGAATTAATGGTCAAGATTTATTATCCTGCCGAGGATGAGGCCTCGCAGCCCTTTGTGCACTATTTCCGTGGCTCAAAAGAGTTAGCTGGGGCATACTTGAAAGAAAACGGTTTCCCTGGTGCATTCTTTCAGCAGCTGGCTTACGCCCAGACACATAGCAAGGAGAATCTACAGCTGGCTAGACAACACTCAAGCTATCCTGTAATCCTTTTTTCTCATGGATGGGGATTTTCCATAGAGCTATACACCTCTCTATGCGAAGGCCTGGCAAGCCATGGGTATATTGTTATTGCCATTGATCATACCTATTTGAATGGGGCGTCTCTGCTGCCTGATAGGATAGTGAGAACGAGTGAGGCGCCAATCTTTTCTGGGTCTTTACTCCCTGAAACCCTAAGAGGCATGGCGCAGACCATGACTGATGACTCAATCTTTGTCATAGATGTTTTAGAAAAACTGGATAGTGGCAACAGAGACTCCATTTTCCGTAACCGATTGGACCTGGACAACATAGGGATTGCTGGTCATTCACTGGGAGGAGCGGCTTCCTATAACCTTGCGATTAATGACAGCAGGATCCCGAGTAGGATCAACGCAGCCATAAACCTGGATGGTGACCCTCTATTCACTCCTGAACCCAACGCGGAATTGGCGCCAATCCTTATGCTAACCAATGGAGAAAACTGGGTAGTCAATCCAGATATCTTGATGCCCAAGCTTGAAGATATGCCAGAGGAATATTACGCTCTGATTCTTGAAGACTTTGGAGCCGAGGCTGTCTATAACGCTGAAAGGCAGAGGGAGGCACAAGTTATCCGTGAGCTCTCAGTTATTCTGGCGGACTCCCAAACATTGTTTTTTATCAAGGGTAGCCTACATTCGGCTTACTCAGATTTAGGCTTTTGTTTAGGCAAACCGCTGGAACAGCTCTTTGGAATAGGAACAACAGGCCCAGCTAAAACTCTGGAGATTACACAGGCCCTGATGCTTGCATACTTTGACCAACATTTGAAAGGCCAACCAGGAAGCTCCTTGGACACCCTCGTAGAGACTTACTCAGAATTACAGCGAGTCAAACTGTAATAGCAGGTTTGAATTCATTTCCAGGTACTTTTACTACAATCGTCTCAGAACGAGTCTTGTTGAAGTACCTATTCTTCAGAGAACACCTCCATTGGTTCTATAAGTCAACAATATCCTCACCCGTTACTGATCAGACCCAATTCGTCATTGCGGGCTTGACCCGCAATCTGAGAGGCATTTTGGTTAGATTGCGGCTCGGAGGCCGCAATGACGGACTACAGTCTGACCTTCACCCAAAATAATCTCTGACATTGTGGTAGGCAGATTGACATTGTGCGCACAATAGCGTTATCGTTACGAACAACAGGATGCTTTGCAAGGAGGTCTGTGATGACAATCACAAATATCAATATCCGGACCGACAGTGAGCTGAAGGGAAAGGCTCAGTCCATTCTTATCGATTTGGGGCTGGATATGTCCACGGCAATCAATATCTATCTTAGGCAGATTGTTTACAAGGAGTCAATTCCATTCAGTATTGACAGGGAGCTGAGGCCAAGCTCGACAACCGAAAGAAGGCTTTGCGTGGGAGTCTGCGCGATAAAGTCTGGATGTCAGACGATTTCGATGCGCCTTTAGAGGATATGCGAGGCTACATGTGAGTAATTATCTACTTGATACTCATGCTTTGATCTGGCATCTGGAGGACTCAGCAAGTCTCTCTTCTGCCGCAAACGAAGACACAAGCTGATTGCAACTTGAGTAATGTACATTAACAAGGTAAGGATCATTAACTTGCTCCAAGAACTAAGCCCCTATTTGTGAGACAGGCGTCTACCTATGACTGAGAGCACTTCCCGCGAGTACTACTTGTTGGCACTGAAGGTCTTTTTAGCCTCGGTGCCCTTTCCGGTGCTAGGTTTAATTCTTGTAGCAGTCTTCAAGTTTGGGCAGATGCGCTCCTTCCTTGCTTCAATTGTAGCGCCCGTTGAGGGCAGCGTTGCTTTAGTGATCATACTGGGAGTCATAAGCGGAGCGGCTATCTCATTACTACTAATTGCGCTTGTTGTCGTTGCTAAAGTGGAGCTTCCGAAAAATGAGGGCACTGAACTCCTTGAGAAACTCGTTGTACGTCCAGCTGGCATAGCCACCATGGCTTTTTGCGGAGGAGTTTTTGAGGAGTTCTTTTTTAGAGGAGTGTTGATTGGCCTGTTTATCGGGCACTCGTTGCCTGTTGACTGGCTGATTATTATAGCGAGCTCAGCGCTTTTTTGGGCTGTCCACATTCCTCAGTACAAAGGTGCCCCGGTTGTTCTTGCTGGCGTTGCAGTGATTGGAATTACCTTTGCTCTTATGTTTTATCTCACGGGCACAATCGTGCCTTCAATGATTGCGCACGCCCTCTACAATACCTGTGCAGGAATCTTCCTTTCTCGAAAGCTCAAAAGAAACCTTGAGGAAGACTTGCCTCTTTAAACAAGAAGCCGCCCCTGTTTTGCTGGTGTCCTACTGCCTTTCTCGCTGCGCTCACTCTGAACGCATGCCATTGAGCCTGGCGAGAATAGCTGCTATTTGCAGAGGAGGCTCGATGAATCCTTCTCTCACCCAGAGGCTGATAACGCTCAGGCTACCGTTTTCATAGTAGCAATGGATATAATTGAGCTCAGCCTCAGACACACCAGGAAACCCTCTCTCACAGAGTGCGGCAGCATATTTACGGTTGATTGCCAGGCATTTGGACAGAAAGGAGCTGTTGTTGCTGGAAAAGAATATCTGGGTGAGCTCCCGCGCCCCTAAGAGACTGGTCAGAAGATCGCGCCAGAAGCCACTGTCTTTGGAGTAATCATAGCCTTGACTGGCAATCTTTGTGCTTAGTTGCTGCTCAAGCTGATTCAGAAACTCGTTTTCCATGCAACTCATTAGATCGTAGGGATCTTGATAATAGAGATAGAAGGTGCTTCTGCTTATATCTGCAAGCTCACAGATTCGAGTTACTGTTATCTTGCTCAGAGAGCTCTCCTGCAACAGCTCGATAAATACCGACTGAATGACCTGCCTGGTGTAGCGAGCTTTGCGGTTTTCTTTACGCGGCCCGGCGGCGCCACTAATCTGTGTTGGTGACTTCTGCGTAAGCGTCAGCGACGATGAATCCTCGAGTTGTCTGTTGCTCATGTGATGCCTTTCTGGGAAACTTTTCTGGACAATCAGACTGCATGTGTCCACTTATGCACAAATGAAACAAGATTGCTTATTGAGAAATGGTTTCATAATTCGTACTATCCAATACGAGAAGAGATTAACACATGTACAGAGATGTACATGTGTCTAAGTAAGAGCGAAAGGTTAAGTATGAGAGTATTTTACTTTACTGGCACAGGAAACAGCCTGCAGGTGGCACGAGCAATTGGAGAAGGTGGCGAGCTCGTCTCGATACCTCTGTTTTTACGAGAGCATCAGATTGAGATTGGCGTAGCAATCAAAGAGCTGGCTTCTAGCATGGCTCCAGCAGATGCAGCTACTGCCATCAGGACAAACGGTGATACGATGACCGGCAAAAGGATTATCATCAAGGATGATGCCGTAGGCCTTGTGTTTCCCACGTATTACTGGGAGGTGCCCGCAATTGTGGTTGAGTTCCTTGAAAAAGTGAAGATTGAGAGTGATTACTTTTTTGTTCTCACCACTCGGGGAGTTGCCTCTGTTACCCTCAAGTCGAACCTACGTCAAATAGCTCGGAGGAATGGACATTGCCTTTCATACTACAGTCAGATCAGCATGCCCGATAACTTCCTACCGCTATGTAACATGACCAATCAAAAAAAGCGTTTTACCGCAAGCGTGCTGGCTCAAAGCATTGGGCTAAGGGTGACCGATGTTCGAGCAAGAAAAAGCAATGTGAGGGGGCCAACGGCTCCAGGCTTCTTGGTGTCAGCTGGATCTAGTATCATTCGTGCCTTTACTGGTGGAACCAAACCAGCCTCTGAGAGCTTTTTAGTGGATGCCAACTGCACAGGTTGCGGCATCTGTGCCAAAGCATGCTCTGCTCAAAGCATCAAGATTGTTGAAGATATGCCTGTATTCAGCAGTACCTGCAACGACTGCTTAGCCTGCGTGCACCTCTGCACCACAGGAGCTCTACACATGCGCAAAGAAAAAACTTCTGAGCGATACCTCAACCCCACCATCAAAAAAGACGATATTATTGAAGCTCACAGCCCGCAGAGGCTGCCGGTGCGTTAATATCTACCGGGCCTCATTAACGTACTATGACCTCCAGCGGTGTGGCTAATTCTGTCGTGTGCGAAAAGAGGGGCTTGAGGTAGACTACATCATGGGGATAATCCCACAAAACGATACGAGTTGTGAAAAACCCGGGTGTTGTCACATACTCTCTGCGTGTTTCGTCATATTCTGGGACTTCGCCGTAGTTAGAATAGCCAAAGTGCTCATCGCCGTTCTCGTCAAAGTAATACCAATCAAATAATTGATAACTGACATCACGCTCCCGTTCTATTGAAGAAAATGTCAGCTCCCATGAATTGCCACTTCGTACGACCTGTCTAAGCTCAACCCCTTCTGGCAGCCTGTCGGAGGTGCCTTTGGCCAGATCGATCCTGCATTGCTCCATCTCTTTACTAAGCCACTCGGCACCAGTAATAAACATGGTGAAATTGTGGCTCTCAAAGAAAAACGCACTGTCGAGGAGGTAGGATTCCATCATGGGTGAATCTACCGAACCAAAGGAAAATGTACCGTTGGAGGGCTGGTCAAACCTGACGCCCTTATCATCTATAAAGTAAAACTTCAAGCTTATGAGCCATGCCGCATTCTTTTCATCTGCTGTAAGGTTCACCTTCATATGAGTTGGATAAATCTCGACTGTCGTAACGGTAAGGCTTTGCCCATCCAGGACTATGTCTTGATCAAGCGTGAGTATCCGGCCTTGTTGCGTAAACTCAGGATCAAAGTTGAGCGTAAATGAGAATACTGCTATTACTGGAGGCGAGCTCATCTCATGTAGTTCATCGGCAGCTCTAAGAGGCTCGACTTTATCACTGCCTCTCTCTCCATTTACAATACACTCAAGGATTAAGCCGTTCGGCATATTGTAATCGAAAAAATCTACAACAAACTGACGGAGCTCGATGTTATCTGGAGTAAAACCTCCTGTTCCAATCGCATACCCCTCAAATTCTTCTCCGTCCAAGGTGAGAATCTCAGGAAAGCCATACATGTCGGAATATTCCTGGGACCGAAGTGTGTAGAAGATATTGAGCTGTCTTTGATCTACAATGACATACTCGACTCGCATGGTCACACCGTTATCGGTCTGCTCCAGACCGATGACCTGAGCATAGTCATTTTCAACCGCCTTGCTTAATGAGGGTGACAACGAAACTGCATCAGCAAGCTCTCGAAGTATTGGAATCTGTCCCATCGCGTATGCAAAAGTAGGTGACAGGTTAACCATTACAACAAAGACAAGAAAGGCTGCCGCTATACTGCTTACGGGCACGGTCAAGAATCTGCGGTTGCGGCGCATCTTTCTTGCTCTTGTTTGAGCAAGCGAAACAACATGATCAAGCATAGGTGGGGCATTATCAAGTCTAGTGAGATAGTTGTGATATTCAAGGTTTCTATCCATTCCCTATTCCTCCTCTGAAAGCTTGAGTTTAAGTAGGCTTAATGCTCGTCTTTGGCGTGTAGCAACTGTTCCTTGGGGTATTTCGAGGCTTTTTGCGGTTTCTGCAACTGTGAGATCCGTAAAATACCTGAGGATTATGACGTCCTTAAGGTCTTGTGGTAAGCGATTGATTGCTTCTTCGAGCGGGAGCGTATCCAGTACGCCTTCAGCTGCATCCCCTGCTGCATCCGTTGCCATTTCTGAAATGTCCTCAAGAGCTTGCTCACGCTTCATGCGGCGAAGCTCTTGCTTGCACACGTTTATCAGGATTCTGGTAACCCAAGTTTCACAAAACTCCGCTTGCCGCAGCTTTTTTAAGGACATAAACCCACGATAGATGGCTTCACCAACTGCATCAAGAGCCATATCCTCGCTTCCCAGATAAACAAATGCTGTGCGATAGAGCTGCTTCTTTATCTTCTCCGTCCGAGCGGCAAACTCGTTTTTGTTCATCAAGCTCTCATCCTTTTCTATTGAACCTTCACTATAAACTCGATTCTACGTATTAGATTCACTAGCAAGGCGTTTTTATTTGCCAAGAGGAATTATCTCTATTTTTCTGCGAAGGTGGAGACGGGGGTCGTAACAGACAGAGGGACGAGGCTAGTGTCCCAAGTCACCCTGTGGCGTTTGGGACACTAGCCCCGTCCCTCTGTCTGTTACGACCCCGCTGTCAACTGCCCTGTCAACTCTGCCTTCGTGTCTATGCGCAATCAGGTTTTGTCATCATGTTCGAGGGTAAAGAAGCTGGGAGAGTTAGGAGTAACTTTTCTTTGAGAAAAGGCAATGGCAGTATCTTCAATGGTAGCAATGCTTGCAACAACACAGACGACTGCCGCTGGTATATCAAGCCCAATATCAAGGATGTGAACCACGGGGATGATGAGAACCAAGAGCAAGGCACTGGTCTTATCAAGAATGGTGTGAGTAATGACTCCTGAGTGGCGCTTAGTGCTTATGACACCTGAGCTAACCTTGACTACCAAAATTACTGCTATCCACACGACCAGCCAGATAGGCACCATAAAGCACCTGAACATCGTTATGAGAATGGCAATTGCAAAGACAAAGTCCCCCACTGTGTCCAGCATAGCACCCGTCTTACTTTCGAGTTTTTGCTTCCTTGCAATCACTCCGTCAAAAATGTCAGAAAAAATACAGTAGACGTAGACAACGTAAAACGACACTGACAAGGGTTCGAGAAGCAAAAGCAGCAGCGAAAGGACTATACGGGATATGGAAAGTATGTTAGGTATCATTTTGATATTAATGGCGCTTACCGCTTTCTTCTCTGTACTGTTTGTTTCTACCTCAACGAACACCGTTGATGTTGCGCCGAGGTGTAGATAACAAAGATTGGCTTGGTGCTCTTTAAGTATAGCCTAATCGTCTCAGTTGTCCCCTCAAGGACAACAGGCATAACCAAAAATGCTGCCCAAAAGGCTTCAGCGACACTGAGGGAGCTAAAAGGGACGACTTATGCGTGCCCTTGTCCCCATAAAATAGCCTCCTCAATGTTTGTTGTCATTATCTCTATAATCTCCGTTAAGTCTGCGTTGCTCCAGTCATCGGGCTCGTTGTCGCAATATGCATTTTTTGCGAGGGTCAGTGGCGCGGTATGCTCTTGCGGCAGGCGTGCAATCACCCACTCTGCAGCTTGATTTATTACCTTCCACCTAAGATCAATTCTTCTATCATAAATATCGTTAGAGTTTATATTAGCATTTGCATTTCGCTATCTCTTACGGTGGGTAGAGATAACAGAGAAAGCTCCCTGTCTGGTAATATGATTGGAGCCATCCCCTGCCAGATATTGGAGGTATTAATGAGTAGTTCAAAAACGAGGGAAGCTTGCCTGGCAGAGCTACGGAATCTTTTAAGCAAACCGAATTATGGAGGTAGCTTGCCTGCTCATGAAAAAGTTGTTGAGCTCACCTCGTATATGGACACACACTTTCAAACACAATTCAACGTTAGCCTTGTTAGTAGTGGAAAATGGATTGGGCCTAGCTGCGATGATTGTGATGATTACGAGTGCAGCGAATCCCAGTTTGTCAGTTGCGAAATGGGCAGCTATTATGTTGAAAGCTACCTTACTCGTTTAGATAAGGACATTGGATTTGGCGGATTGGCAAAGATGCTAGACGAATTCGAGAGAAATGAGTGCTGATACAGAAGTCAGATAAAACAGAAGGCGGTTTCCTGTCTTATCTGACTTGTCCTGTCTTATCGTGGCCAGTTGTACAATAGGGCGCACGTTGGTAAATCTGATGCTTAGTCGTCAAAGTCTCCGTCGGGGCCTTCATTGACTACCAGCAATTGAGCCTTCTCGAAAATCTTATCCGAAGTCCACTCGTCAAGGCTCTCTATTTGCTCACTCTTGGGGCCGAGGTCATAAGATCCAGCATCCAGGATACTTTCAATAGCCAATGTGGCGGTATCGGCTCCGTTAAACACCTCGCTGATCATCAGATAGGCAAAGTCCTTAACGTCTGCAATCATTCGCTCTTGTACCGCAGCAGACTGGTTGAGAAGCTGGATTTCAAAGGGCAGGCAGAGCTTCTTGTAGTTGCCGCCACTCCAGTCATTTGCCTTGGCATAGGCTCTCATCTCGCTCCACAGCGCTTCGGTTGCGCCTTTTTCGGAAAGCTTGATGAACTCTTTATCCTCGTTGAGCTCGGCGTTTCCAAACTCATTTACGCTAACCCCCCACGAAATCATCATGAGAGCGGTAGCAACGTTAGCTTTGGTCGTATTTGTTTGAGCAGCAATCTGACGCAGCTTGTCGAAGCTGTTTCCAGAAGTGCCGTGTTGGGCACCATCTACCTTATAGGGCTCAAGAGCCTTGTGGATATCGGCAGTCAGATCAATTTGGATGCCACCGCCAGATGCCTCAATGCCGTGCGTCGTTCCATTGTTTAAGGCTATCCACTCGGGATGTATGCCATGGGCGTTAAGTCCCTGAACAAGGAAAAGGGCTTCTTCTACCGTCGAAAGGCCCTCTTTGCCTTTAATCTCTCCTACTTCTACCTCAAGACCAGCCCAAGATGGAACATATTGAGCCAGCTCTATGCAGGCAAGCAGATTCTCAGCGTCGGGCAAATGTGACGCATCAATGGCAATAGAAGTGATTCCAGCCTTAAACATCTTTGGGATTTCTATTTTTGCCTTTTCGATGTCTTCATCGCCTTTGATGGTGTAGTGATCGGCATGAATCGCAACAGGTATGGTAATGTCCAGTCGATTGCATATAGTGTTGACCACAGAAGCAATGTTCCAGAAATTTACTCCACAATAACTGGACTCCGACTTGGCAATCTCAATTATTAATCCAGCGTTTGCTTTTTGCGCTGCCAACAGTGCACCGCTTATGGCAAAGCTGTTGCGACCGTTTGCCGCCATGGCAATGGCCTTTCCTTTTGCAGACATAGCACGGTCGATGACCTTGCCGCTCACTATCAGCGCCCTTGAGTCGGGAAACAGTTCCGCGATATTGGGGGCGCGTCCTATCTGTAGAGCCTTTTCGAAATCGGTTGAATTTGACATAAGCAGTCCTCTCACTATAGGGTCTCAACAGGCACATGAAAATACCTTTCGTAGGTAGGCGCTGTAATATCACGCATATGAACTTGTAATATTACTTGCCTCTTCCAGTATAGCGAAAATATGTCCCTTTGCGAGAAATTGATACTTATGTAACTTGAGTAGCACTTTTTTTGCGGCAAGAGGTAGATATCAGGTGTTTTCTGTAAAAGATTACGCCAAAAATGATGCTTAGCGCACTCATTAGTAGTTATAGCTGCTGCGCAATACTACTGGATCCAGTCCGTTCTTTCGCTCAGGTCAAAAGAGTCAATTATGGTATAGCTCACATTTTTAGCTTCGAAACTTGACTTGAACAGCGAAATGCTACTCACCTCTATTGTGCGCTGAGGGGCAGTTAAAACCATCGGCATTGAAGCACTGACTCCCCGTGCAATGGTGATGTGAGGGTGGTAAGCCCGCTTTTCAATGTCAAAGCCAGCGCTGCGATACAGGCTGTCGAGCTCATTTTGCAGCCTGAGTAGTGCTGTGTTTTCTTGGATGCCCACCCACCAGGTGCGACCCCTGGGTTGCTTAAAGCTACCAATCCCTTCAAGCGCCAACTCAAAGGGCGCATGAAAGCTGCTTGGTAGGTGAAGAATATCGCACGCTTCATTAATGCGTTTGGTTTCTCCGATAAAGAGCAGGGTGAGGTGAAAGTTCTGGAGGGGCACCAGACGTGCCTGCTCTGCCTGGTGCCTCAGGCTGGTGGCCATGTGCCAGAGCTCTTCTTTAAGCTCTCCGGGTAAGTCTATGGCAATAAAGAGTCGCATTTCTGTATTATACTCAATAGAGAATTTTTAGGCAGCAAACGATGGAGGTAGCTTGCGATGGAGATAGCTCATCAAATCCTACCGAGCTCTCTTTTCCGATAGTCAGACCGACACATACTACTGCTGTTACACCTGGTAGTACAAAACGGCGAGTTGCGTGCGGTTTTTGAGTTCCAATTTGGTGAGTATTGTGCTTACATAGTTGCGCACCGTTCCCTCGCTGATGTAAAGGGTGCTGGCTATCTCCTTGTTATCAAACCCCTTTGCTACGAGCTCAAATATCTCATACTCCCGCTCACTCAAAACAGAGAGCTCTGTTGCAGAAGACCTCTCTTTGCCCTGCTGCTTATATGCCAGTGGTTTTTCAGCTCCTCTGTTTATCAGGCTGCCCATGTGTTCGAGCACTTCATTGCCAATAACACTTTGACCTGCAAGAACCGAGCGCAGAGCCGGTGCAATGGTAGAGACCTCCTGTTTAACGAGATAGCCCTTTGCTCCCATTTTTAACGCACTTGCCAGATACTCCTCGTCTGCAAAGGTGGTCAGGAAGACAATTCGAGCGTTGTGATGCTGCGCAAGGATTACCTCAGCGGCATCGAGCCCGTTTGTATCGAGCATCTGAATATCCAGCAATAGGATATCAGGCTGCAAGTCCTCGTAGAGCGCCTGCGCTTCTGCGCCATCGCTGCCCATCCCCACTACCTCAATATCTACTTCAGAGCTCAAAATGGTATTGAGAGAGTGAGCAACAAAGCTATCATCATCTACAATTACAATGCGCATTGGCGCTCCTCTTTGACAACCTCTTCTTTTGGGATGGTAACCAGCACTTTGAAGCCCTTGTCGAAACTTGTTCTGAGTGTTCCACCAAGGGCACGTGTACGCTCCTCCATACTAACGAGTCCCATACCGCCTGCTTTGCCAACCTTGACCCTTGAAGGAGGGCAACTGCCGTTATCGCGCACAACAAGTTGGTAGAGCCCAGGAAACTCAATGATAGATACCACTACCGTGGTGGCGTTGCTATGCCTCTGCGTGTTAGAGAGCGCCTCACGAACTATGGAAAGAACCGCTGCACTAACCCTAAAGGGCGGCTCAGCGCTGCGATACTCCAGCTCTATTACCAATCCCTCATCTTCCAGGGCGAGCGCTTCAAGCTGGGCTTGAAGATTTGATGCTTCCTCGTGCAAGTTGTGGACACTTTTGCGTACAGTCTCAAAGGCACTGTCGAGCGTGCTGCCCACATGCTCAAGCTCGGCGGTGAGCTGTGTGTCGCTTGCGTGTACCACTGCCAAAGCCTTTATTTGCAGAATACTGCGCGTGAGCAAATGCCCTACGTTGTCATGTATTTCTCGAGCTATACGGCTGCGCTCATTGAGGGTTGCAAGCTCGCGCTCTAAATCATGACGCTCAAGCAGGTCGCGATTGCGTAACTCCAGCTCGTAGGATGCTTTTGCAAGCTTGTCTCTCTCATCATAGGAGCTTACCTGCTGTTTTGCTATCAGCATGGTGCGCCATGAAAGCAAGCAGCCCAGAAAACAAAAACCGCTTGCTGCAATGAGAATGAAGATCTCAGTGTCAAGACGCCATGGAAACACTAGTAGTAAGATCAATGTGGCCAACCAAGAAGCCCTGATCCCAAGCGGACGCAACCTCATGAGATCGCCAGCAGCCAAAGGCAAAAACACAACGATGCTGGGAGCAAAGAGTGCTGCAGCGCAGTAAAGAAGCGGGCAACTAACCTGTAACCAAAACGGAGCTTTAGGCAACTCGAAGAGCGCAGTGAGGCTCACAGCCACCAGCATGCCAATAATTAATGAGGTGGTAACGCCAGAGAGCAGCATCAACCCCAAACAAAGCAAGAAGACAATAACCTTGTTAAGCAGATAATCTATAGCAGGATTATACGATAAAGCTCTTATAGAGCAGGAACCAGCTTAACAATTGTCAAAGAAACAATGAATGCAACAAGTGCTGACGCGGCTCCATAGATTAACTCACCAACACTATGGCGCCCCAGCCGCAAGGAAGACCAGGCCACCGCAACGGCAACCAATATGCAGGGTATAATGCCGTAGATCCCCGCAAAATACACAGGAAACACCAAAGGGCCCATGGTGCCACAGGCATGCCCACTTGCTCGTATCTTGAGCACCTTGTTAAAGAAAAGAAGTGTTAAAACCGAAAGCAAATAGGTAAGAAAGATGAGAAGAAGCCCGCTGCTCACCTGGCTAAAGATGCCATAAAGCACTGCGCCGCTGTAACCTGTCAGGCTCAGCACAAGGGCCAGGTTGCGCTGGCCTTCTCTCCCTCTTGTCCTAAACTTGGGCACCAGGTAAGAAATGGGGTAAGCAAGCAGGGGGATCAATACCAAAAACGTAAGGGCTAACACTAGCTCAAGAGGCAAGGCTATTACCGCCCTGCTATACAGGTAGAGAAAGACCAAAAGTGCGGCAACTAATATCGGGGGAACGGTTAAAACACGCAAGACTAACGCCAGCTTGTCAACAATTGTTTGCTTTTTTTCTTCCTGCTTCATTTGCTCTACCTCTGCTGAATCTGATAGTATTTCTCTGATTGTTTTTGTTACGGCTTTACCTAGTTTTGTTTACTATATCATATGGACTAGAATAACATAGGTAACAGTTTAGTGGAGGTATGTATGAACACCACTGGCTCTGAGGAAAGAGGGTCACAGCTCGCAAGTCTCGCCTTACCGAGGTATAGCAGTCTGCCTTCTTTTGGGATATACGTCGACCAGCTTGTATCTTTGGTCAATGACATCGTTGGCTCCTTTGCCATGCCAGAAGAAAAGACTCTTACTGCCTCAATGGTCAATAATTATGTCAAGCATGGGGTCATCCCCAAGCCCATAAGCAAAAAGTACACGCGTGATCATATAGCCTGCTTGATAGTAGTGTGTATTCTCAAAAAAGTGTTTAGCATTCCTGAGATTACCCTGTTGATTCGTATGCACATTGCTCATCTTACAACAGAGCAAGCTTTTGATACTTTTGCTGAGTCGCTTGAAAACAGCGTTGCCTTAATGTTGTATGGCAAAACCGTCAACCCAATTAAAGAGCAGGCAGAAACTATTGAAAATGGCTTGCTCATAGAAAGAGCAGTTTTGACTGTTTCCAGCAAACTTTTTGTGCAATTAAACATGGCTACCGAGGCAGCCAAAACTACGAGTAAAGATAGCGATACTCCCAAACAAAAGCGCAAGAAGGCTTGAGGTTGCAAAGAATAGTGAGCTTGATGCATGGGGTTATCATGTGACATTTGTCATGGGTGAAGGTTTTGTATTGATGACGCTGCTCACTGTTGCGCTTTATCTTGTCGTGTCACAATAATCAAAGCCTGCTATGCAGCCTCAGTTTACACAGACTACAGGCTTGCCAGGACTATAAGGACACTCATAAAAAAGGGAGCTACCAATGAACGTTGTAAAGGTGAGTAATCTCGTTAAGCGATACAAAGAGCTCGTAGCTCTCGATCACTTTTCTTTGACCATTGAGCAGGGAGAGATCTTTGGGCTTTTGGGGCCCAATGGCTCAGGTAAGACCACGGTCATCAACTGTCTGCTTCAACTTCTCACCTATGACAAAGGCTCAATCAAGCTCTTTGGCGAGGACATGAAACCTTCTCGCTATGACCTCAAGCGACGCATAGGAATTGTGCCACAGAATATCGCGGTATTTGCCCAGCTTACGGTTTATGAGAACATTGACTACTTCTGCTCTCTTTACGTAGGCGACAAAAAAGAGCGTAAGAGGCTCGTTGAAGAGGCCATTGAGTTTGTAGGACTGGAAGACTATCAACGCTTTAGACCCCGTAAGCTCTCGGGAGGGCTCATCAGGCGCCTTAATATTGCCTGTGGCATTGCCCATAAACCGGAGCTCATTATCTTTGATGAACCAACCGTAGCAGTTGACCCTCAAAGTCGCAATTCAATTCTAGAGGGAATCCAGCGCCTGAACAGAGAGGGCTCAACGGTGGTCTACACCAGTCATTACATGGAAGAGGTAGAGCAAATCTGCACCCGTATCATGATTATGGACAAAGGCCAGGCGCTTGCCACGGGCACCAATACCGAACTCAAGAATATGGTGGACATTGGCGAGCGTGTAGAGATTGAACTCTCGGGAGAAAGCGATTTGACCGAGGCTCTGCAACTTGTACACGGACTGCCTCTTGTGACCTCTGCCTCTCTGGAGGGAACAGCACTCAAGCTTATATGCGCCCGCGGAGCCCATTCCCTCTCAAGCGTACTCGGCGCACTCTCAGAGGCATCCCTCACCTATGGCAGAGTCTTTTCTGAGCCTCCCACCCTCAATGATGTCTTCCTAGAGATAACCGGCAAGGAATTGAGGGATTAGCGTGCTTACTACCTTTGTCACAACGCTTAAAACCTTGGTGCGAAACCGCGAGGTTTTGCTGTGGGCAGTGGCCTTTCCCCTGGTGTTGTCCACGCTTTTTGTTGCCATGTTTTCGAACCTGGATGAGGTGCACCGGCTTGAACCTATACCGGTAGTGATTGTGGATGATGAAAACTACCAGGCAGTTGAAGCTTTTGCCCTCATGATAGAACTCCTCGCCAGCGATGAGGCTAACGAAGGCTCCCCCCTGTTGGTTCCTACCTTTGTTGCCAGCGAGGCCGCAGCACTCGAAGCTCTCGAAGCAGAAGTCTATCAGGGTTACATCATGCTCAGCAAAGAGGGCGCGCCTCATTTCATTATGGATCCTCGTCGTAGTAATGCTTTAGGAAATCCTTCGCAAACGGTCATCTTGATGGTGCTCGATCAGTACTTGCAAAATACAGAGATCGTCAATGCGTTTATTCAAGAAAATCCTGCCTTGTTCGCAGACCCGTCTTTCTTAGGCAAGCTAGATGAGCTCCTGGGCGGCAACAACGAACTCAGCTTTACGGAGCGTATCTCCGTTACCGCTAACCCACCGAGCGGCTCACTGCGCTACTTCTATGCAGTACTCGCCTTTTCGTCCATCATGATGGCGACCTTTGCCCTCGTTGCAGTGGACACAGCACTGGGCAACACCTCGCCGCTGGGCGCACGAAGGAGCGTAGGCGGACAGTCTAAGATCCGCCTGCTTGCCCCTACCCTGACCGCTGCCTGGCTTTTAAGCTTTGGCTGTGTGCTTGTAGGCTTTGCCTACCTGCGCTTTGTCTTTGGTGTTGACTTTGGCGGCAAGGAGGCTGCCGTGGTGCTGACTCTGGCAGTGAGCGCTCTTGCAGCAACCTTTCTGGGAGCTTTCTTTGGCTCGCTCTCAATTCCTACTGGCAAAAAAGTGGTTTTGTGGCCTTTGCTTCATGCTTGCTTTCGCTCTTTGCTGGACTATACGGACCCTTTAGCCAGGACTTGGGAGACCTGGTGGCTCGAGAGCTGCCTCTGCTCTCCGCCATCAATCCGGTGCGTCAGGTGGCAGACGCCTTCTTCTCGCTCTATTACTATGACGGCTACACAGAGTTGGCTGGTCACTTGTTGGCACTACTGGCTCTCTCAGTCTTCCTCTTTGTCATTGCCGCGCTAATTATGAGGAGGCAACGCTATGCAAGTATTTAAGACTACTTTACGCATCATCTTTAGGTCGCCGCTCTACCTTTTGCTTTACATTGTCTTTTTTGGCTGCCTTGGATTGATTCTTGTTTCCTCTGTATCAAGCTCAATGGCAACACAGCACGACTCAGGAGACCGTAGCGATCAACGTCCTTCTGTAGCCATTATTGATCGTGACCAAAGCGTCGTGTCGGTAGGATTTGGCGAGTTTTTAGCCGACCGCTCCACACTTATTGACTTGAGGGACGACGTGAGAGAGCTCCAACTGGCTACCGCTCAAAACCTTGCAAGCTATATTGTCATCGTACCCGAAGGCTTTGGAGAGGGCTTTCTTGAGGCAGCACACTCAAATAGCGCTCCTCCTCGGCTCGAGACGGTGGTCAACTATGCCGAGGACGACGGCGTAGTGATGGACTTGCTGGTTAAGCGCTACTTGCAGGCGCTCTACCTTACCATTGCTCTTGCCCCTGACGCTGCCCTTGCTGAAGTTCTCGACACTACTGCCGCTGCAACAAGCCTGCAAGCGGAGCTTTCGGTAGCTGCCCTGCCTGACCAACCAACCACCGGTTGGCAGGAAGTCTTTTACTTCCTGTGGATTGCGTATCCCCTTTCTCTAGGCTTAATTGTGCTCACTGGTGTCATGTTTGCCACCTTTAGAACGGGTGAGCTCAAGCGCAGAAACCTCTGCTCTCCCCTCTCCTCCTCAAGGATGAACCTGCAGATTGCACTTGGTGGAGTATCACTTATCTTCATGACCTGGGGATTCTTGATGTTGCTTTCGCTTTTGCCTATAGTGGACGGCTTGAGTAAACTGCTAGTCAACCCCCTCTCCTTTGCTCTTTTGTGTTTTGCCACACTTGTCTATGCCCTGGTGCCCTTTAGCATAGGCTTCTTGCTGAGCCAGCTGGGCCTCAAGGAGATGGCCCTCAACGGAGCCGCCAATATCATCAGCTTGGCGTTTTGCTTCCTCTCGGGCATCTTTATGGGTGGTATATCTATGCTCGGTGAACCCATGCAGGTCATAGGACAGTTCATACCCACCTACTGGTATAGCGAGGCAATCATGAGTCTCGCGCAAGGCGGCTTGAGCAGCGAGGTGCTCGTGTCTTACTTTACGAACCTGGGAGTTGTAGTGCTCTTTGCGCTTGCCATCTTCTCGGTTGCCCTACTTGCTGGCAGGCGCGAGGTGCAGGGCACCGATGCAGGGGGCAACACGGCAGCCGAAGCAATCGTTTAGAGATTAAACTCGGGAATCGTTCCTACAATCTGTGTAGTATTTGTTCTAAACCAGTCAAAAGGATCTGCGAGAGTCTTGAAAACCCGGCTCTGGGCTGCCAGCTCTTCTGTGTAGTCTTGCAGGGTATAAAGCGCAAAGAACGCCTCTTCAGAATGGTTGATGAGAGGAGTCCACTGGATGTTTTCTATTCTCACGCCTGTTGCATCTTTGACAAAGTCGCAAGAAAGCATCCCGCCAAGCTCATTGAGCTGGTAAGGAATCTCATGATTACTGAGAAAATTTCCCAGTGAGTAGGCCACCAGGGTCTTATTGCCCGTGGCTCCCTCTACCCACGCAACCGGTCCAATAACATGCGTGTGGGAGCCTAAGATGACGTCTGCTCCAGCGTCAGCAATAACTTGCGCATAGTACTGCTGCGTCTCATCAGCTTCTGCATAGTATTCGGTACCCCAGTGCATGGCTACAAGCACCACATCGCTGAGCTCGCGTGCCCTTGCAATGTCGCTTCGTATCTTGTCCTCGTGCATATAGTTAACCGCATATGCCGGAATTTGCGACTCCTCATATCCATTAATGCCATAGGTATAGCTCAGCAAAGAAAACACTATGCCATTTTTCTCAATGGTACTTATGGAATCGGCACTTTCTTGACTACGAGCTGTTCCGGTAAAGAGGACGTCTTTTTCTTCCCAGAGACTGGCCGAGTGGGTAAGCGCATCGTAGCCCCAGTCAAAGGAATGATTGGTGGCAGAAGAAATCAGGTTAAACCCTGTATCCTCTATGGCATCAACCATGGCCTCGGTAGTGTTAAAAGAAGGCCAGCCCCGTGGCCCAATTCCGTCTCCTCCTGCATGAACCTCAAAGCAGACGTAGGCCAGGTCTGCCGCCTGAATATATGGTTTGAGTGGTTGAAATATCGGGCGATAATCGTATAGGCCATCTCCTATCTCACCAGCGCAGGCATCGCCATAATTGCCTATTGATATTTCGGGCAGATTGTCGCCCACTGCCACGAAGGAAACAATGCTCTCGGTTGGCGCAGCTACTGACTGAGCATCTTGACGAGATTCGCCCTCTATCACATTAGTGATTTCTGGCATTGAAAGTAGGTTTACCAAAGCAAAGACGGCGATTCCTGCAGCTACCAGCAAAGCGCCAGCAAAGAGAAGGGTGAATCTCTTTGAGGGTCTTTTTGCCTGGCGAGGTCTTTGATGGGGAGTTTGAGTCCGAAAAGATAGTTCTTGCACGTCAGTTCTTGGCACAGGTGCCGGCCTGGCAGTCTTGGGGCACTCTGCTGCCTTTTTATGCTTGGGGATATACGGTATGCTCATAGCGCCACGGTTTCGTTAGTCTGCTCATCGGATTTAATACTATGAGCACATTCTACCCTACATGTGTAAGCTCTACCTGCCTCGGCACACAAAAATGCCTCCCCTCATGAGTAGAGAGGAGGCTTGTGTCATGCCGATTACGGGGACTCTAGTCTCCGAGAGCCTTGAGCTTTGCATCGACTTCTTCGAGCATCGCTGGGCTCAACTGACCTCCAGACATAGATACAATCTTGGTCAGCGACAAACCACCGGCCAGTTTAAGCCTGGTGTCTGTTTTTGCTCCGGGAACATACTGTTCAATGATGGCAGCAGCCTCTGGATTGGCCATTACGTCCTTGAGCTTCGAGTCCTTCGATAAACCCATTTCTTACTCCTTTCGTAGGCAACACCCTCTAATTGGTGTTGATATGGCAACAGGAACCCCCCTCGACGCGCTCCCCTCTGCGCCAGGCATAAACTGAGAGCTTTTGTAGCTGAGCGTAACCTGTTCTGTTGTAGCCATATTACCACTTTACACGTGCTTGAGAAGAGGAAATAGCACAAGAAGTTAGCTCAATTGCATGAGCTGGGCTCTGAGACTTGCGTTTTGAGAGTCGGTGGTAAAGGGCAAGGAGGTTTTAAGTGGCGTGTCGCCATTGCGCTCCAAGATTAATATAACTGGATCGCTGCCAGGATAGTTTTTAAGAAGGCGCGAGAGCTCATCAGAAAGTGTCTGATTGAAGAGTGAGGCTTGAAAGCTTATCTCAAAGGGTCGAGGCTCGCGCTCCTCATTCTCGGTGAGACGAATCTCTTTGATGGAATTGACTTTGACCTGGGCTCCACGATCTGATGACTCATATATCCCTGTAACCCTCACCACAGCGTCTTCTACCAAGGCGTCCCTATTGCTCTCGTAGGGCCGGGGAAACAAGATCATCTCCATGCTTCCTTCAAGGTCTTCCAGTATAAAGCGAGCCATGCGATCGCCTCTTTTGGTAACCATAGGGGCAACAGAGAGAATCATTCCTGCCAGTGTAATTGGCTTATCTTGAGGCACGCGCATTTTGCCGCTGCCGCCGTTGCCATTATTTTGTGAATCTCCCGCAAGGCCCAGCGAGTCGTTTTGGTTATCGTCTCTGTCGGTCTCAGAATCCTGAATAAGTTGCCCGATCGTGTATTCAGCAGCATTTGCCAACGAGCGCGTATAAGGCCGTAGGGGATGATCGGAGACGTACATGTTGAGAATCTCTTTTTCTAAGGCAAGCTTTTCTTTTCTCTCCCACTCCACACCATCAGGCGGCGGAATCTCTTCTACGAATCCTGCATCTTCGGCAGCATCTCCCAAAAGATCAAACATCGAGACCTGACCATCAGTCTTGTCCTTTCTTCTTTGGGTAGCCACCTCGAGCACTTTTTCTACGTCCAGTATTCTAAACAGATGTCGCCGTGTGTAGCCTGTAGAATCAAAGGCACCCGACTTAATGAGCGCCTCTATCGCTCGCTTGTTAACCAAAGTATTGGGAATACGAAAAACAAAATCGTGGAGAGAGTTGAATCTGCCCCCACGCTCGCGCTCGGCAATTATTTCTCTTGCTGCATGCTCACCCACGCCGCGGATGCCAGCGAGTCCAAACCTGATTGACCCTTCTATGGGGGTAAACTCCAGGCCTGAGGAATTAACATCGGGAGGCAGAATCTCAATGCCCTCTTTTCGACAGGTAGCAATGTACTTGGTAAGCGAATCATTGCTCTTGAGGTTTGAAGAAAGCACTGCAGCCATAAATTCCACGGGATAATGTGCCTTGAACCAGGCAGTCTGCATCACGAGCACCGCGTAGGCGGCGGAATGTGACTTGTTAAAGGCGTACTCGGCAAACTTTTCGACATCATCCCAAATCTGTTGAGCCAGTTTTCTGCTATACCCATTGCGCTCGGCACCGTTAAGCCAATGCTCGGCCATCGATTCTGTGACTCCATCTTGCCACGTACGCTGCTCGTGCATCATATCAAAAATTTTCTTGGCCACCGCTTTTCTTACGACATCGCTCTCGCCGGCAGAAAAGCCGCTCATTGCCATGGATATCTGCATGACCTGCTCTTGATAGACAATGGCACCATAGGTCTCTTCCAGTATAGGAGCCAGCCTGTCGTCATAGTAAATTACCTTTGTCTTTCCAGTTTTTCTGTTGACAAAGTCGTTAACCATTCCGGAATTGAGAGGCCCTGGTCTAAAAAGAGCAATAGTAGCCACAATGTCCGAATAGCGATCTGGCTTCATACGCCTGAGCAGCGCCGTCATTCCGGGCGACTCCACTTGAAAAACGCCTGCGGTATCTCCACGTTGCAAGAGCTCAAAAACCTTGGGGTCATCATGAGGTATGGTGTTGATATCTACATCCCTGCCATAATTGGCCTTGACATAGTCTCGTGCACGCATGAGCACGTTGAGGGTTCTCAGTCCAAGAAAGTCCATTTTCAGCAAGCCAAGGTTTGCGTTATGCTCACCATCAAACTGGGTGATGATTACTTCTCCCTTGGTATCATTTTTTATGGGAACATGCTCGTCAATAGGATCTCGGCAAATGATGACCGCACTTGCGTGCACTCCCTCACCACGAATACTGCCCTCTAACATGAGTGCTGCATCTACCACCTGTTTTGCCTCTTCATTGCCACTGATGAGCTCAAGTAAATCGGGGCTTTTTTGCGCTTTGTACTTTTGATTGGTGGCTCTGCCCAGGTTTGCCTTGAGATTTGCCTCAGGTCCGCCCTGAATAGTCTTTGATATTTTTTGAGCCAAGGGGATGGGCTTGTCCAATATGCGCGCGGCGTCATTAACGGCAGCCTTGGCCTTCATGGTTGAGTAGGTAATTACATGGGCAACTTTTTCTGAGCCGTAGAGCTCGCGTAGATGTTCAATTACCCTGAAGCGTCCGTCTTCGTCAAAGTCTATGTCGATGTCGGGCATCTCAATGCGCTCTGGCGAGAGAAAGCGCTCAAACATGAGACCATTGGAGAGCGGATCCAAATTGGTTATTCCCAGCGCATAGCTGATAATGGAGCCCGCTGCGCTGCCTCTGCCAGGCCCTACACCCACTCCGTTTTTTCTTGCCCAGTCAACAAATTCTGCCACAACCAAAAAGTAGGCCGGAAAGCCCTGACTGCAGATAACTTGGTACTCATACTCATAGCGCTCCATAACCTCAGAAGACAGCGGGCTGCCGTAGCGCAGCTCAAGTCCCTCAAGCGAAAGCCTTGCGAGCAAGGAGTCGTTGGTTTCGCCCTCTGGCAACTCTACCTCGGGCAGGATGTAATCATCGGGCAGCTTGACATTGCATTTACTGGCTATCTCGACCGTGGTATCGCAGGCCTCTGGAAACTCAGCAAGCACACGCCTCATTTCCTCTTCTGTTTTGAGGTAGAACTGATCGCAGCCAAAGCGCAGACGGTCTTCTTCGTTAACCCTTGCCCCGGTTTGTATGCAGAGCATGTAGTCTTGAGCCACGCTGTCTGACTTTTTCAAGTAATGAATATCATTGGTGGCAACCGTTTTGAGTCCGATTTCTTCTGCAAGATCCCTCAAGAGAAAATTGAGATCCTTTTGGGTTATGCCGCCCTCGGTAACCGAGAGGCCCTGATCTTGCAGCTCAATATAAAAATCACCCGCGTCAAAAACCGAAGATAGCTCTATAACCCACTTTTTTGCATCTTCTTGCCTGTTCATGATGAGCATCTGAGGGACAATGCCCTTTAGGCAGCCGCTGGTACCAATAAGACCCCCCTGGTAGCGCTTAAGCATCGAGAGGGTTACTCGAGGTTTATAATAAAAGTTTTCAACCGCAGCTTCAGAGCAAATTTTGAGAAGGTTTTGGTAGCCTTGCAGATCTTTTGCCAACAAGAGCAAGTGGTAGAGTTCTGGCTTACGATCGCGACTCAAACTCTCGTCTGGAGTAAAGTAAATCTCGCAGCCTATGATAGGCTTGATGCCCGCTTCGTTACAGGCATCTACAAATGCCGGAACACCCAGCAGATAGCCGTGATCGGTGAGGGCAATGGCTTCCATGCCCAGCTCGCGAGCTTGGCGCGCCATCTCAGAAACCTTGGTTTGACCATCCAAGAGAGAGTATTCGGTATGATTGTGTAGGTGTACAAAAGCCATGTTCTGATGATACCAACTAAGACATCAAGCTTTCATCGCTTTCTTGATGCTTTTAAAGACATCTTCAGGGCTTTGTATGCCGTCTATCTCAATCAGCAAGTCGGCACCGCGGTAATAGTCAATGAGGGGTGCTGTTGATTTGGTATAAACATCAAGGCGGTTGCGCACAATATCTGGATTATCATCATCACGCTGGCACATCTCGCCAGCGCATAAGGGACAAGCCTCATCACCCTTGCTGCCTATGTACCCACAGGCCTTGCAAAGCCTTCTGCTGCACAAACGCTCGATTATGACCTCAGGAGACACTTCAACCGCTATGGCATAGTCGATGTTGCGCCCAAGCTCTTCCAGCTCGCTAGCAAGTGCTACCGCCTGTGTGGCTGTGCGCGGAAAGCCATCGAGAATGAAGCCTCTTTCGGCATCCTCTTCTTTGAGGCGCTCCTTGACAAGTCCAATGACCACTGAATCAGGCACCAGCTCGCCGGCATCCATAAAACTCTTTGCCTCCAAACCCAATGGCGTACCAGCCTTGACCGATGCACGCAATATGTTGCCCGTAGAAATGTGAGCGATGTCAAAGGCGTCTACCAGCTTTTCTGCCTGTGTGCCTTTACCAGCTCCGGGAGCTCCAAGTAATACAATGTTCATGCGAACCTCCAAGCAGTTAGATTACTTAAAAAAGCCTTCATAATGGTGTTGCTTTAACTGACTTTCTACCTTGCTCATGGTGTCCAAGGCTACACCAACCATAATCAAGATGGAGGTGCCGCCAAAGGCGGTGATGAGCGGGTTGCCGGTAAAACTGAAAATAATCGAGGGGATTACTGCTATCAAGGCAATGTAGATACCACCAGGCAAGGTGATTCTATTGAGCACATTCTTGATGTACTGCACGGTATTAACACCTGGGCGTACACCAGGAATGAAGCCTCCTTGCTTGCGCAAGTTGTCTGCCGTGTCTTGCGGATTAAATACCATGGAGGTATAAAAGAAGCAGAAAAACACGATGAGACCAAACATCAAAGCCCAGTTGAGCGGGCCTGATGCCAGCAAGTCAGAAAAGCCCGTGAGCCAGCTGACACCAAAGAACACTGCCAGCTGAGCAGGAAAGAACAGGAGTGATGTGGCAAAGATGATGGGGATGACGCCAGCGCCGTTGACCTTAAGGGGAATATAGGTTGACTGTCCGCCCATGACACGCCTGCCCTGAATACGCTTGGCGTAATTAATGGGGATGCGCCTTTGTGCACGCTCAATTAGCACGATGCCAGGGATTACTGCAAGAACCACCACAACGATTAATACCGCCACCCAGACACCCTGAGTTTGTGCACTCTGTAGAGCCACAGATGGTAGACCTGCAATAATATTTGCAAAGATGATGAGCGACATACCATTACCTACACCACGCTGGGTAATCAGCTCACCCATCCACATGATAAAGCCTACGCCAGCTACCAAGGTGAGCACGATAACCAAACTGGTGATGATGACAGGAATCTCACTCGTCAACACAACTCCATAATCTTTGCTCTGGAACAAGAAAAGATAGCCTATGGCGTTAATCAATCCCAAGCCCAAACAGAGATAGCGGGTGATTTGTGTGATCTTTTTTCTGCCCGACTCGCCCTCACGTGCCATACGTTGCAGCGAGGGGATAACACCCTGCATCAACTGCATGATAATGGATGCAGTAATGTAGGGCATGATTCCCAAGGCAAATACCGAGAAATTTTCAAGCGCGCTGCCGCTAAAGATGTTGAGCATCACCATGGCAGGGTTTGATGGGTCGCTGAACTTATCGGTGAGCGCACCCAAGGGAACACCAGGCACTGGAATATGTGAACCCAGACGATAAAGTGCAATAATCGACAGGGTAAAGAAGATCTTCCTGCGAAGATCCCGTACGCGAAACGCGTTGAGGAGTGCACTTAACAAGGTGCCTCTACCTTTCCTCCTGCAGCTACGATTTTCTCGGCTGCGTTGACTGACACTTTATCTACCTTAACCGTAAGGCTCTTGGTGAGTTGACCACTCCCTAAAACCTTTACCAGTATAGTATGCTTCTTAATGATTCCTTTTGCAACAAGAGCCTCGTTATCTACCACGTCTCCGTTTTGAAAATTTGCCTCAAGTCTGTCGACATTGACCGGCGCATATTCGACGCGATTGATATTCTTAAAACCCGGAAGCTTGGGCAATCGGCGAGCAAGCGGGGTTTGACCGCCCTCAAAACCGGCACCTTTTCCTCCGCCTGCACGAGACTTCTGTCCATCGTGACCGCGTCCAGATGTCTTACCATGGCCACTACCGTGCCCGCGGCCCACACGCTTACGATTCCTGGTGGATCCGGGAGCCGGAGCCAAATCATGTAACTGCATTTAGATCTCCTCTACCTTTACAAGGTGCTTGACCTTAAAAATCATTCCGCGCACAGCATCGTTATCAACGTGATCTATGCTGCGTCCAATCCTACCCAATCCAAGTGCACGCAAGGTTGCGCCCTGATCGGCTTTAAACCCGATGCTGCTCTTGACTTGTGTAACCCTGAGGCTCTTCTTGGCCTTTTTTGTTTTTGCTGCTGGCATGATTACTCCTTCCAGCCATAAATCTGAGCTACCGAAATATTCCTTCTGGCAGCAACCTGGCCAGGTGAAGAAAGTGACTTGAGACCCTCAGCCGTAGCCTTGACGATATTCATGGCATTATTGGTACCAAGGCTTTTTGAGAGAACGTCCTTTACTCCGGCCAGCTCCAAAACTGCACGCACCGGGCCGCCTGCAATAACTCCCGTACCGGGTGTTGCTGGCTTAAGCAATACTTTGCCAGCACCAAAGACTCCCAATGCCTCATGAGGCAAGGTGCCTTCCTTGGTGAGGGGCACTGCAAACATATTTTTCTTAGCAGCCTCTACGCCCTTTTTGATGGCGATTGGCACTTCTTGGCTTTTGCCCATACCCACGCCTACATTTCCATTGCCGTCTCCTACTACCACGAGAGCCGTGAGAGCAAAGCGACGACCACCCTTAACTACCTTGGATACACGGTTGATATACACCACGCGCTCCTGCAGTTCAGGCGTTTGGATTTCTTTTGGATTATTCCGAGCCATTCATTTCCTCCTAGAATTGCAGTCCGGCTTCGCGGGCACCTTCTGCCAAAGCCTTAACGCGTCCATGATATAGGTGGCCACCGCGGTCAAACACTACCTTGGTGACATTTGCCTGCTTGGCGGCCTCGCCCAGTAGCTTGCCGACAGCTTCAGCGCCTTCGACCGTGGCTCCCTTTTTGCCGTCCTTCTTGAACTCGGCAGAAAGCGAACTGGCGCTTGCAAGTGTTTTGCCCGTGTCATCATCGATGACCTGAGCATATATATGAGAAACCGAGCGCGTCACGCGAAGACGGGGGCACTCTGCTGTGCCGTGAATCTTTCCACGAACCCTTCGCTGGCGACGAGCCAAGCTTGCAGCTTTAGCCTTTGACTTACGTTTGTCCATTTCTTTAACTCCTTACAGTCATATTTAGACGCGGTTCTACCCTGCAGAGGCAGCCTTGCCCAGTTTACGGCGGATGTGCTCGCCCTTATAGCGAATTCCCTTGCCCTTATAGGGCTCTGGCTTGCGCTTCTTGCGGATATCGGCGGCAATCTGTCCAACCTTTTGCTTGTCAATGCCCTTGACTATGATCTGTGTCTGAGAGGGCAGCTCAAAGGTAATACCCTCAGGGGCTTTAACGACTACGGGATGCGAATATCCCAGCAAGAGCTCCAGATCCGAGCCAGTGAGTGAGGCACGATAGCCAACTCCCACTATTTCAAGTGTCTTGGAAAAGCCCTCGCTTACACCAACCACCATATTGGAAAGCAGCGTGCGAGACAGCCCAAAACGCGCTGCTGCATCGCGAGTGTCCTCGGTCTTTTCGACTCTCAACTCAGCGCCTTCTTGCAAAATGCGCACTTCAGGCAAAAACTCATGGCACAGCTGACCCATGGAACCCTTGACGGTAACCAGCTGCCCGTCAATCTTAACTTCAACGCCAGCTGGGACAGCTACCGGTTGCTTACCTATACGACTCATTTCCTTAGTCCTCCAATTTTTCTATCTACCAAATATAGGCAATGACTTCGCCGCCAACGCCGGCCTTGCGCGCATCGCGGTCGGCCATAACGCCTTTAGACGTAGAGATAACGGCGGTTCCAAGACCACCGAGCACGCGAGGCAAATCATCCTTGCCAGCATAGACGCGAAGTCCTGGCTTGGAGATCCTCTTTAGGCCACGGATGGTCTTGGCGCGCTTATCTCCGTACTTAAGTGTTATCTCCAGGCTGCCTACCGGCTCACCGGGAGTTACTTCGTATGATTGAATATAGCCCTCCTCCTTGAGGATGCGAGCGATTTCGGTAAGTTTTTTACTCGAAGGCATCGACACTGTGTCTTTGCTGGCCGAGTTTGCATTGCGTACTCTGGTGAGCATATCTGCAATGGGATCTGTCATTGTCATTGAGATTCCTTCTTTCTCTCGATGCGGCCCCAGATGCCGGTTTGCCTTTGCCCATAGCGCGGCACGTTGACACCTTGGTGGCTGGCAGGCAAGTGGCCTACCAACTGGCCTTACGGATACCGGGCAATTCGCCGCGACTGGCCAGCTCGCGCAGGCAGATGCGGCAGACCCCAAACTGCCTATAATAGGCACGTGGACGTCCACATCTGACACAGCGATTATGCTGTCGAGTGGAGAATTTTGGTTGGCGCTTTGCCTTGGCGATCATTGACTTCTTTGCCACAACACTACCTTTCGCTAGTTTCTCTTAAAGGGAAATTTGAGAGCGTCAAAGAGCGCTCTGGCTTGATCGTCGGTCTCGGCAGAGGTGACGATGGTTATATCCATACCGCGAGTGCGGTCAATCTTGTCATAGTCTATCTCGGTAAAAACAAGTTGCTCGGTAATGCCCAGCGTATAATTGCCGCGTCCATCAAAGCTGTCAAAGGGAATACCTCTGAAGTCACGGATACGAGGAATTGCCGTAGAAAGCAGTCTGTCAAGAAACTCCCACATGCGCTCGCCTCGAAGGGTGACCTTTGCCCCAATGGGCATACCAGCACGTAGCTTAAAGTTTGCGATTGATCGCTTGGCGCGACAAATCTTGGGTTGTTGCCCCGTAATAGTGCGCAGGTCTTGCACAGCAGCATCAATTTGCTTATTGTCTTGCACAGCAGCACCTACGCCCATATTGACAACGATCTTTTCAATCGTGGGCACCTGGTTTACATTGCCAAGCTCCAACTGCTCTTTGAGAGCAGGCACAATCTCGCTCTTATACTTTTCTTTTAGTCTTGCGGTCACTTTCTTATCCTCTCAAACTCTGAGTGTCTATTAGTTGCCAGAGCTTTGAAGGTGCTACCAAGGGCGTACTCGTTGTACGCGAGGTAGAGCCTCTTGCTCAGATGGCAATAGAGCCGCTCAGTCGATGTCCTTCCCGCATTTTTTGCAGTTTCTAACTTTTTTGTCGTTTTTCGACTTAACGCTTACACGAGTGGCCTCTTTGCAACTGGGGCATACGAGCATCACCGTTGAGACATGCACGGGCATCTCAAGAGAAATGATGCCGCCCTGTGGATTGTCGCGTGTGGGGCGCTGCGCTTTCTTGGCCACTGCAACTTTTTCCACCACAACCTTGCGGCTCTCGGGTATCGCACGCATGACCGCACCAGTGGCACCTTTGTCCTTGCCACTGACGACCTTAACGGTGTCACCTTTTTTTATTCGCATTTTGTTATTGCTCATCGATACACTCTTTCCGATAATTGTTAACTCTCGCTCTTTAACTCTTACTTCCGCCCTTTGGATCCTGCAACATTCGGCTGCGCCGAACGCACAAGGCGACAGAGGGCATCTCTTACTTCCACCCTCTAGCTCTTACAGCATTCGTTTGCAACAAACGTGCAAGATGACAGAGGGGCATTTCTTACTTCTTACAAGGTCTCCGGTGCAAGCGATACGATCTTCATGTAACGCTTATCCCTGAGCTCGCGGGCAACAGGTCCAAAGATACGGGTTCCCCGAGGAGAACCACTGTCATCGATAACCACAGCAGCATTCTGATCAAATTTGATGTAGCTGCCATCTTTACGATGAACCTCTTTTTTTACTCTTACAATGACGCATTTAACGATCTCGCCTTTTTTAACGTTGCCGTTAGGAGTTGCCTCCTTGACTGTGCAGATGACCACGTCGCCCACACTGGCATAACGACGCTTGGAGCCTCCGAGCACCTTGATGCACTGCACCTTACGCGCACCAGAATTATCGGCAATTGTCATGTAGGATTCAGCTTGAATCATAAGTCTCTCACTCCTCTGCCTACTTGGCTTTTTCGATGATCTCGGTAAGACGCCATCTCTTAAGTTTTGAGAGGGGGCGGGTCTCCATAATTTGTACGACATCTCCAACACTGGTGTCATTGTTCTCATCATGCGCGTGGTATCGGGTGGTACGGGTCACCATTTTGCCATACACCGCATGCTGCTTACGTGTCTTGATCTCGACTACACAGGTTTTGTCACCTGCGGCTGAAACTACAACGCCTTGACGCACCTTGCGGTTATTGCGCTCTAAAACTTCTATCATCTGACCTCTAACCTACCTTTGCAATGCCAAGCTCACGGCTACGTTTTTCGGTACGAACACGTGCTATGTGCTTCTTAACTTGACGGATGCGATCTGTGTTATCCAGGTGACTGGTAGCCATCTGAAACCGCAAATTAAACAATTCGGCTCGACCTTCGTTGAGCTGAATCTGCAAATCGTCGTTGGAGAGCTCTCTAATTTCTCTTGCCTTCATCTCATGCCTCCACGTCTTGATTCTCGCGCGAAACTATTTTGCATTTAATAGGAAGCTTTTGAATTGCCAGGTTCAATGCCTCTACCGCAATCTCGCGATCCACGTCGGCAACCTCAAACATGATGCGACCTGGTTTAACAACTGCAACCCACTCTTCTGGGTTACCCTTACCAGAGCCCATGCGGGTCTCTGCAGGTTTTTTGGTTATTGGCTTGTCTGGAAATATGTTGATCCAAACTCGTCCGCCACGTTTCATATGACGAGTCATGGCAACACGAGCAGCTTCTATCTGGCGATTGGTAATCCAGTGTGGCTGCAGTGCCTGTATGCCATACTCTCCAAAGTTGAGCGTTGTGCCTCCTTTGGCCTTGCCTTTCATTGACCCGCGTTGCACCTTACGGTGCTTGACACGTTTAGGAATAAGCATTATCTTCTCCCTCCTTCATTACGGCGAGGGCGCTGCGGACGCGCGGAACCTTCAAGTGCTGGCTCGGGAGTGGGTTGGCCCGGAAGTCTCTCGCCGTGGTAAACCCATACCTTAACGCCAATGGATCCCATGGTAGTGGCCGCAGTGGCAAATCCATAATCTATCTTTGCGCGCATGGTGTGCAGCGGTACGCGACCCTCGCGATACCACTCGCGCCTGCTCATCTCTGCTCCGCCTAAGCGACCAGAGCACTGAATACGGATACCCTTGGCACCACTCTTGCGAGCGCTCTGTACCGCCTTGCGCATGGCTCGGCGGAAGGCCACGCGGCCTTCAAGCTGCTCAGCAACGCTTTGCGCTATAAGAACAGCGTCCAGCTCTGGGCGCTTAACTTCAATAACATCAACGGCGCAATGCCCATTGGCAATCTCGTCTAACTCCTTGCGCAGCTCATCAATCTCCGCGCCTTTCTTTCCAATGACAATGCCAGGGCGAGCAGTAGTGATTACCACCTTGATTTTATCGCCAGCGCGTTCTATTTCTACCCTGGAGACAGCTGCGCGCTCAAGACGCTTGTCCAAAAACTTACGCAATTCCAAATCGTTGGTGAGATTCTCTGCGTAATTCTTGTCGGCAAACCAGCGGCTTCGCCAGTTTTCGGTTATACCCAGACGAAAACCAGTGGGGTATACTTTTTGTCCCATAATCAGGCCTCCTCTCGGGTTCCAACAATTACCGTAATATGACTCGTGCGCTTGAGAATGGGAGTAGCCATACCCTTTGCTCGAGGACGAATTCGTTTGAGCGTAGGACCTTCATCGGCATAAGTCTTACGTATTACCAGATTTTCTGCTTTGACACCCTCGCGCTCTGCATTGGCGATAGCGCTATTGAGGCACTTCTCGATAACCTCAGAGATGTTGCGATCAGAAAACGCCAAGATCTCACGTGCACGAATGACCTCTTTACCGCGAATCATGTTTAAGACCATACGCGCCTTGCGTGGCGACACCCGCACATAGCGGGCTTGTGCTCTTGCTTCCATTACTACTTGCCTTTCTTGTCGCCCGCGTGACCACGGAAGGTACGTGTTACGGCAAACTCGCCGAGCTTGTGCCCTACCATGGATTCGGTAACGTAGACAGCCACGTGCTTACGGCCATCATGTACAGCTATCGTATGCCCTACCATCTCGGGAAAGATAGTAGATGCTCTACTCCATGTCTTTACAACCCGCTTCTCTCCCTCTTCATTCATCTTATTGATGCGGCCGAGGAGTCGTGGCTCAACATAGGGTCCTTTTTTCAAACTTCTACTCATACAGTGTTCTTTCTCTCAAACTCTTTCTAACCTTGTCATCTTGCTCGTTTAGCAAAGCCGTGTTTTGCAACTACTGCGTTTCTTGCCACTAGATCCTGCTACATTCGCTCTAAGCCAAAAGGCGCAGGATGACAAAAGAACGAGTTCCTCTGCTACTTCTTGCGACGTCTGATAATAAGCCTGCTTGAGGCCTTCTTCTTATTGCGCGTGCGGTGTCCCTTGGTTGGAACTCCCCACGGGCTCACAGGGTGACGCCCAGCAGACTTATTCTTACCTTCGCCACCACCGTGTGGGTGATCTACAGGGTTCATGACTGTACCGCGCACCGTGGGGCGTACACCCAACCAACGCTTACGACCAGCCTTACCAATCTTGATGTTGGAGTGCTCGGCGTTGCCTACCTCCCCTACCGTTGCACGACAGGTAGCCAAAACACGACGCATTTCGTGAGAGGGCATTCTGATAATGGCGTACTTGCCTTCCTTGCCCATCAACTGAATAGATGAGCCGGCACTACGAGCCAATGCTGCGCCTTTTCCAGGTTGGAGCTCAACAGCATGCACCAAGGTACCTACCGGAATATCTCCAAGCTGCAATGTGCAACCGGGCTTGATATCGCTCTCTGAGCCTGAGGTGACAACGTCGCCCACCTTAAGTCCGCGAGGGTGCAAGATGTAGGCTTTGGCACCGTCGGCATAGTGCAAAAGCGCAATGCGTGCAGAGCGGTTAGGATCATACTCAACAGAAGCTACCTTGGCAGGTACGCCATCTTTCGTGCGCTTGAAATCTATAATGCGATACTTGCGCTTGTGCCCACCACCCTGATGACGAGTAGTGATACGCCCGTAGTTGTTGCGACCCGCCTTTTTAGGCAACGGACGCAGGAGCGACTTCTCTGGAGTCGTAGAGGTAATCTCACTAAAGTCCGAGACACTCTGAAAGCGACGCCCAGGGCTGGTAGGTTTATATTGCTTGACAGCCATTTCTTTTCTCTCTATTCCTTAGCCGGCTTTCTGTGATTGGCATCTTGCCATTCAAACTGTGGCTCTTCCTCAGTCATGTATCTGATATACACTCCTTTCGGCATCGCCTCAGTTTTCATGTCAATCTACTCGCTCACAGAAACCCTTTCTTTCTCACGGCTTTCTGTGATCGGCATCTTGCCATTCAATGCCCACAGAAACCCTTTCCTTGCTTACTGTCCGTTACACGCCAAAGGCCTCGATGGTTTCGCCCGCAACGAGCGTTACTATCGCCTTTTTCCAAGTGCGGGTTTTGCCCTTGGCGTAACGTACACGCTTGGGCTTGGCCTTTACCTTCATGGTGTTGACGTTAAGTACATGTACGTCAAAAATACTCTCAATGGCATCGCGAATCTCAATCTTGTTGGCCGTCTTGGCCACCTCAAAAGTGTAGCGATTGTCATTTAAAAGATCATACGAACGCTCAGAAATAATCGGTCGTATGATGATGGTACGTGGGTCTTTCATTACTGAAGCACCTCCTCTATGCGCTTTAGGGATGCGCTGGTAAACACAAGCGTGCCGTTGTCGAGGAAGTCGCGAGTATTGGACTCCGACACGGCAATGATTCGCACACGGGGAATATTTCTAAAAGAGAGAAAGGCGTTAATGTTGTTATCGGGCAACACAATGGTAACGCGACCTTCAATCTCCAAAGCCTTAAGCACAGCCACTGCCTCTTTAGTGGAGGGCTTTTCAAATTCCAGGTCATCAATGACCCTGAGTTGCTTGGCGGCAAGCTTGGCAGAGAGCGCGCTCTTCATTGCCAACTTGACCTCCTTGCGATTTACCTTGATTTCATACGAACGGGGATGAGGTCCAAATACCACGCCGCCGCCTTTATAGTGTGGGGCACGAATGGTTCCCTGACGAGCACGACCGGTTCCCTTTTGACGAAACGGTTTGCGTCCTCCGCCAGATACCTCGCCACGAGTCTTTGTGTTATGAGTACCGCTGCGCATTGCTGCTTGTTGAGCGCGCACAACGTGATGCATAATATGAACATTGGGCTCCACGGCAAAAATTGCGTCGTCCACCTTAGTGGTGCCGAGCTTTTTGCCCTTTGTATCTGTAATGTTAATAGTTGCCATTGCAGTCTCTCTATCTTTCCTACTAGTTTCCCTAGGCGGTGCGCACGCGCAATATAGCGCCCTTGCCGCCTGGAACAGCACCTTTTACCAAGAGCAGGTTTTGCTCCACGTCTACCTTGACGACCTCCAGATTCTTTACGGTAACCTTCTCGGCACCCATATGACCTGGCATTCTCTTACCTTTGAAAATACGACTGGGGGTGGCACACTGTCCAACGGAACCAGGCGCACGATGAAAGTGCGATCCGTGTCCACCAGGGCCACCGCTAAAGTTATGGCGCTTGATGGTGCCGGCAAAGCCCTTGCCCTTGGAGATGCCGCTGATGTGCACCTTGTTAGTCTCAGCAAAAGCCTCAAGATTTATCTCTTGTCCCAGCTCAAAGCTCGAAACATCATCTACGTGCACCTCACTCAGGTACTTTCGGGGCGCAGCATCTGCCAGTTTAAAGTGACCAGCCATAGGTTTATTGAGCTTCTTTTCCTTGAGCTCACCAAAGCCAATTTGAATGGCGTTGTAACCCTCTTTTTCATCGGTCTTTATCTGGGTGACCACACAGGGACCGGCCTCAATGACCGTAACTGGGATGAGCCTGTCATCTTCTGTCCACACCTGGGTCATGCCGACCTTTTTTCCTATAATCGTATTACACATCGTTTTACTCCTCTGCTGCTGTGCTTGCGCTTACAGCTTCAGCTCAATATCAACGCCTGCCGGAAGATCAAGGCGCATCAGCGAATCTACGGTATTGGGTGTTGGCTCAAGAATATCAATGAGACGTTTGTGCGTACGCATCTCAAACTGTTCTCTGGAGTCCTTGTCCTTGTGAGGAGAGCGCACCACACAATAGAGATTGCGCTCGGTAGGAAGAGGTACCGGTCCAGAAATAGAAGCGCCGGTCTTTTGCGCTGTATCCACAATGAGTTTAGTGGACTGATCTACGATCTCGTGATCGTAACCCTTGAGACGGATTCTGATTTTTTGACTCTTTGCCATTAGGCGTTACCTCCAGCCTTGCTGATAATCTCTTCTGAAACGGACTTGGGGATAGGCTCATAAGATGAGAACTGCATGGTGTACGAAGCGCGACCCTGCGTGGATGAACGTAAATCGGTTGCGTAACCAAACATTTCTGAAAGGGGCACCATGGCATTGACCTGCTGGGCATTGCCGCGGCTGTCCATACCTTGAATTTGCCCGCGACGACTTGAGAGGTTTCCCATGACATCGCCCAGGTAGTCTTCGGGGGTCTCAACTTCGACGCTCATCACTGGCTCAAGCAGCAAGGCATCAGATCGACGTAGTGCCTCCTTGATGGCCATACTTCCAGCAATTTTAAAGGCGGCCTCAGAGGAGTCCACCTCATGAAAGGAGCCGTCGACCAGCTCGACGCCAATATCCACTACCGGGTATCCGGCCAGCGTGCCGCTTGCCAGCGCTTCTTGTATACCCCTGTCAACCGGGGTGATATATTCCTTGGGGATGATGCCGCCAACGATTTTGTTGTTGAATTCATAGCCCTCGCCTGGAGCACGCTTGACCAAGTTGATGACAACGTGACCGTACTGACCACGTCCACCGCTTTGGCGAACAAATTTGCCTTCAACGCTGCCGACGTCCTTGCCAGCGGTCTCGCGGTAGGCAACCTGGGGCTTACCAACGTTTGCCTCTATCCTAAACTCTCTGAGGAGGCGGTCAACTATGATTTCCAGATGGAGCTCGCCCATGCCGGCAATAACCGTTTGACCCGTCTCCTGATTGGTGGCAACCTTAAAGGTGGGGTCTTCCTCGGCCAGTTTTTGCAAAGCTACAGCCAGCTTATCTTGCTCTGCCTTGGTCTTAGGCTCAATGGCAATGTCGATAACCGGATCAGGAAACTCCATGCTCTCAAGGATGACCAGTGCGTTTTCTGCACAAAGTGTATCACCGGTGGAAGTGTCCTTGAGTCCTACCGCAGCGACGATGTCGCCAGCGGAACAAGCACTGATGTCTTCTCTGGAGTTAGAGTGCATCTCGAGCAGACGGCCAATACGCTCCTTTTTATCCTTGGTGGCATTGACCACGTAGGATCCAGCTTCGAGCCTACCCGAATATACGCGGAAGTAGGTCAGCTTACCTACAAAGGGGTCGGTCATTACCTTGAACGCAAGTGCCGCAAAGGGCTCCTTTGCGTCGGAGGCGCGCTCTACCTCGGCGCCAGTCTTAACGTCGATGCCGGTAATGGCAGGAACGTCAAGTGGGCTGGGTAGGTAATTGATAATGGCGTCCAGCAGTTCTTGAATGCCCTTGTTCTTAAAGGAGGCACCGCAGACAACCGGAGTAATTTCGCAGGCAATGGTGCCTTTGCGAAGCGCTGCAACCACTTGTTCGTTGGTGTAGCTCTCTCCCTCTAAAAATGCCATCATGAGTTCGTCATCAAATTCTGCTGCAGCCTCAACCAGCTCATTGCGCAGACGCTTGGCGTCCTCCAGCAGTTTTTCGGGAATCTCGGCCTGCTCTGGATAAATAAAGCCCTTGTCGTCCTCGTTAAAGAGCTCTGCCTTCATGGCAATGAGGTCGATAATGCCTTCAAAAAAGCTCTCAGAGCCAATGGGCATTTGCAGAGGCACGGTGCGTGCATCAAGACGATCATTCATCTGGGCAAGCACTGCAAAGAAGTCCGCGCCTATCCTGTCCATCTTGTTGACATAGGCAATGTGAGGCACCTGGTAGCGACGCGCTTGACGCCACACTGTCTCGCTTTGCGGCTGTACGCCTCCAACGGAGCAAAACACCGCCACCGTTCCGTCGAGCACACGTAGCGAGCGCTCCACCTCGGCGGTAAAGTCGACGTGACCCGGCGTATCAATAATCTGAATGCGTGAGTCTTTCCAAAAGCAGGTGGTGGCAGCTGAGGTAATGGTGATACCGCGCTCTCTTTCCTGCTCCATCCAGTCCATCGTAGCAGCACCTTCGTGCACCTCGCCAATTTTATGGCTCTTGCCGGTGTAGTAGAGGATGCGCTCGGTGGTGGTGGTTTTACCAGCATCAATATGAGCCATGATGCCGATATTGCGTGTATGTTCTAGTGATATCTTAGACATGAGTAGTTACTTGCTTCTCTTTCTTCAATTACCAGCGGTAGTGGGAGAAGGCCCTATTGGCCTCTGCCATCTTAAATATGTCCTCACGCTTCTTAACCGAAGAGCCGGTATTATTTGAAGCATCAAGAATCTCTGAAGCCAGACGTTCTGACATGGTTTTTTCCTTGCGCTTGCGCGAAAAGTCTACAATCCAGCGAATAGCCAGTGTGGTAGCACGGCGGGTGTTAACCTCCATGGGAACCTGATAGGTAGCACCACCTACACGCTTAGGCTTGACCTCAAGCGTGGGGCGAACGTTGTCCATTGCCTTTTTAAAGACAGAGAGCGGATCTTGCCCACTTTTTTCTTCGACAATGGTAAAAGCACCGTAGACGATACTCTCGGCTACAGACTTCTTGCCATCCCAGAGAATCTTGTTGATAAGCTGGGTTACCAAGCGGTTGTTGTATGTTGCATCGGGAGCTATCTCCCTGCGTTCGGCAGCTGCTCTACGTGGCATGCGTGCTCCTTCTTTCTCTTGCTTCCAAAATCATCTTGCTTCACTTGCTTACTTGCTTTGCCTTGCTATAAGCGCCTTTTTTCTCTCGGCTACATAACCTTTATGCGAGGACGGCGCAATGTGCTTGTTATTACATGAGCACGCCCTCTAGTGCTCTCGTAGCACCTAAGGGCGTAAATTCGTGTCTATTTGGGCTTCTTGGCTCCGTATCGACTTCTGGCCTGCTTACGGTCATTAACAGGGGCACAGTCCAGTGCAGCTCGAATGACCTTGTAGCGTACACCTGGCAAATCCTTAACACGTCCACCGCGGATGAGCACCATAGAGTGCTCTTGCAAATTGTGGCCTATGCCAGGAATATAAGCGCTGACTTCCATTCCATTAACGAGGCGTACACGGCATACCTTACGGAGGGCCGAATTAGGCTTCTTTGGTGTAGTGGTGTAGACGCGTGTGCACACGCCGCGTTTTTGAGGGTTACCTTTAAGGGCCGGGGTTTTCTTCTTGTCCACGACCTTTTTGCGGCTCTTGCGCACCAGTTGGTTAATAGTCGGCAAAATGCTCTCCTTCTTTTGCAATCTTGAGTTCTTGTTTGAGATACTCGAATCGCAGGTTCTTTCAAATCTAATCTGCACAATTTTTGCGAGAAATCACACAGAAAACTGCACGCCTAAAAAGGCGCGGGTGAGAATACTATCAGTCTCTTGTGTGCTTGTCAAACGCCACGCCACCGGGCGTATCCATTACCACCCTCCTGTAAGTTCGCTGGCCACACACCTGTCTCCCTACAGCGTTAGCTCAAAGAGTGGTTCCTGCAACATTCATATACCCCGCCAAACGCGCAGGACAAGGCCGCAGGGCCTGGCTATACCCCACTGTCGCGTTCGCTCGAAGAGCGAATGTTGCAGGGCCTACTTGCATTATTGGCAGACCTGTAGGAGGTCCTGCAACATTTAAAACGCTACAGAACGACAGATGTGCGACCTGTAACTGGTGCTTCGCTATTCTCTTTGAGTAGTAACAAGTTGCATATCATGATGTAAAATGCTAAACTGTTGGCAGATTGATTTGGGTAAAGTTTGCGGGAGTAAGACAGATAATAACGAGGTAACAGTTTGCTGGTTCTCGGGTTGATATTGAACTGCAAAGCTGTTTGGGTGCTAAGTATATGATGGGAGAGGGGGGCTACAATGAAGACTCATTTGATTGGGCGTAAAGCAGTAGCACACTGTAGTAGCCACGTAAGTAATATTATAAGAAAAAAGACTATTCAGCCGGGTGCCTTGCTGGCACTTTTTCTTAGCTTGCTGCTGATTGCAGGGCCTTTGACAGATGCTTTTATAGCCTCGGTTGAGGCTGCGGATCTTGTCGCGCTTGAATATAGCGAGGAGCTGGCTGAGCAAGCGGATGAAGCGCCGAAGAGCGAGCCTGCCGATGAGCCAGATGAAACTTTGGAACTGATAACTGATGATAAGCCGAGTGAAGGTGAAGCTGAATCAGCTGTAATCGATGATGTGGGTGCAAGCGATGAGCAGGGTTGGGTACCAGAGGAAGCTCCGGAGCTTTCATTGAGTGAGGCTACGCAACCAGCGCCAGATTCGATTGAAGTGCTGACCCCTGGAGCACTCGTAGAGCCAGATACTAACGCCGAGCCACAGGAAGGAATTGTTCCTACTTCTGAGCCTGGCATTATTATGCCCTTGGAGGTAAGCGACTTGTGGAACCTTGGACACTTCCAAAGCAACTTTATTATCAAGGATTCCGGCAATAACACCATTCCCATTGACACAGGTGAATTCACCTACAACACCCTCTACAAGTACGAAGTGTATTTTACTGCCCCTCAATACATTGATGAAACCATAACCAAGCCCGCCTATAACTCTGAAAGTTGGCTTGTCTACAGCCTGCCCGAAGGTGTTGAAATCCTTAACTCAGGAGACGGAATTATCTATTTGGGCGGAGATCCGACAAAACAAATAGGCGTCTATGAAATCGTTTCTGCCTCTCAGGGAAACCTAATAAGAGTGCATTTTGATGATGTTTCTGTATACGGCACTACGATTACACAAACACCAGGAACCAATCTGCTCGATCATGACTACTCAAACTTGTCGTTCATGGTTGGTTTTGATGCCCGATTCGTCAAAGTTCAGGGCGGCGATGAATTCCTCTTTGGCACTGACACAACGATAACCGTTGTAGATAAAGACGGCGGCGCGAGCGTGCTCAAAGATGACGGAAGGACTCCATGGGCAAGTGGCTACCATTCTGACACCAGGACTGTTGACTACACAATCACTGTTACCGCTAATGACGGCCCCATAACAATATCTCACATTGTGGATACGATTTTGCGAGAAACCGGCTCAGGAACCGCCTCGTTGGAAGATATTTTCTCTGGTAAGTCCCTATCCAGCTTCGTAACGAACATGGCAATCAGCAACAACGGAGTGCCCATTCCTTCGAGCGCCTATTCGGTTGATTGGACAGCTGACAAAAAGGGCTTTGATATTCAGTTTAACAGCGACGTGCTTGTTGTTGAGGGTCAGTCGCTTGTCATCACCTATACCTTCAATTTTAACGAAATCATCAATGTATATGGCAATGCGTCCACCTCATATCTTAACTACTGGATTAATATCAAAAATGTGGCTGAAGTCTACGGCTCATACCAGGAGCCCGAAGAAAAAATCGGAGAGGCTACGGTCACCACTCCTGTAGCCGGTACCTTCAGCGAAAAACGCGGAACCTATGACTCCGATACTAATACCATCACTTGGACTGCTCACCTGGGAGACTACAGCAGAAACATCAATGGCTGGGTCATCACCGACACCCTGGGGCCTGGCATGGATCCAAATGGCAGTGTGAGCATCAAGCTGTTTGGCGCAGACAAGGCCGAGATTACCGCACCTTGGACTCCTGTCGTAAACCCCTCTCTCACCACCAATGGCTTTAACCTGACCATTCCGGCAGGTGGCGTCAATGGCAAAGATGTTTATAGAGTAGAAATCACCTACACCGTAGAGGTAACCTCCACCAGTACTATTGATGAAACCGTGGTCAACGATTTAAGGTTTGTGCACGGCACGATAGACGGCACAGTAAGAGGTGAGGTCGGCATAAGGCGCGGAGAAGCTGCAATCAACAAAACTGGCAAGTTTGTCTTGCCTGGAGACCCAGGTTTTATTAATGATTCCGATTTTAGCGAAGGCTACGTAGAGTGGGAGATTATCTACACCATACCTGCAAAACCACGAGGTAATGGAGGGGAGCCCCTCGACATGGTGGTCTACTTTGAGGACACCAGCTTTACAAACGCCTGGCAACGCCTTGAAGAGATTGGCGCACTGGACAGAAGGTACTTTGAAATCACCTGCAGCGACCCAAGCTTTACTCCAGTCATCAGCGGCCCTGGTAGAAATATGACCCTGGTGCAAAGTCAGGAGCAGTACACGCCGCATTGGGCCTTGTACTTTGGGGCAGACGAAAAAACCAACCGCTGGGAGCAGCGCGAGGCCAGCTTCTCTCCCTTTGACGACGGAGCTGATCTCATTGTGAAGTATCGGGTTCCCTTGGATCTCTTGGTAATGGTTGGCTCGACTCAAGTGAAGCTCGGAGACTATATGAAGTCGGTTCCCAATAGCCTGAGCACCGACTACCGTCCTACGATGATTAATTCGGCATGGATGTACTATATTATTGATGGAAGCACCCAATATCGATACCACGAGCCTTGGCTGTACTGGCCTGTGCATAAGTTCGCTAGCGTGGTAGGCGACCGAATTGACTATACGGTTTGGGTAAGGATGGCTGATCTCAGTGCAGCAAATGGCATGTTTGTTGACAGCTTTGACGGCAGCATTCTTGAATATGTGCCTTTTACCTTTAGAGCTTCGGGTATTCAAGGGGCGTACTGCGGGCCTTATGCTCCTGGTGTTATTCCGGTAGTTGACCTGTTGCAGCAAAACGGCATCTCTTCTGATGGCTGCACCTTGAGTTACAACATCTTTGATATGAACCTCTATTGGAATGGCTCACAGGCCAGCTATACCGGCTTGCCGCCTACCGGCGTTGAAAATTTTCCTCACGCAAGGTATGACCCTGCAACGAGCCCCAGCTGGCTGGGTGACTGGATTACGGTTGTTAAATACTCCCTCAAATTGAAAGAAGGGGTGGAGCTGGGAGAGTACGAAGTAACTAATACGGCTTCGGTTGGCAAGTTCAGCAGTACTCACACCGGCAGTGTGGGAGCCAAACCGGTAACTAAGACTATTCTCGTTAATGCTGGTGGAACTGCCACAGCCGAGATTGTGATTAACCCGTTGGGTCAGAAGGTTCTCGGCTCCGAAGCCTCTTCTGGAGTCTACCGCAGCGAAGACGTTATGAGCTCTAATCTGGCCTATATCTCCGGCACGCTTCAGTTTTGGACACGTGACAAACTTGTGCCGGGCAGCCCTTGGACGCAGGTAACTCCTGTACTGGCTGCGCATAGCGAAGAAGAAGAGGCTGTTGCCTGGACTTATACAATCATCGATGCGCAACGCCTGAACTTCTGGTTTCCTGATGAGGAGCCGGTTCGCATCACCTATAGACTAAGGGGTCTAGCGACCCAAGACGAAACCTTCACCAACACAATCACGGTTATGTCTTACGAGGCACAGGACTCTCTTGAAGGCTTTGAAGTGGGCGACACCGAAGGAAAGGCCGATCTTGAGGTGCTGGATCTGTTGATAGCAAAACTGGACTCAGAAACCGGTGAGCCCATCCCTGAAGCCGTAGATTTTGCGCTCTACATAGACATGCACTACTCTAATTTTTCCGCAGAAACCATAGCGCAGGCTGAAGCGCACGGGTATCCGAGCAGCTTTATCCTGGGAGACACCATCTTCTACTACGTGGAGGATGGTACGACCGAAGAAGGCTTCCTTAGCTTTCATAAGGAGCTGTACTCTCAGTTCCCCAACCTTGTGTATGCCTTGTACGAGAGAGAGGCTCCGCCGGGATATGAGGGGCCAGAGATTGATAGTCCGCTTGAAGAGCATCTCACGCTCTTTTACTTCCAATACCCCGATCTAACGACTGAGCTGAAGTTTACCAGCCTGGGATTTGAACTTTATGACTCCAATGGCGTCGTTGAAGTGTTTAACACTCCTGAAGAGATTATTGAGCCTGACTCTACATCTTGGACACCTGTCGTTGCCAAGAGTGCCGTTGGCAAAGACATGAGTGCCAATCAGTTTGGTTTTGCTCTTTATGCATCTGATGTAAGTGGCCTTAAGGGCACTCTTTTAGACAGTGCCACTAATGGAAGTGCGGGAAGTTTTTCTACGGTAAGCTTTGGTGTTATTACCTATGATGAAGTAGATACGCATTACTACTTGGTTGAAGAGAGTACTTTAAGTGGAGATGGCTGGACGACCAGTACACAAAGCTACCTTATACGGGTGGTGGTAAGTGACGGGGGCGAAGGCTCACTTATAACTACTGCAACGTATTGGGATGGCACTTTATGGCAAAGCTATTCCATATCTGCCCTTGAATTTGTAAACACCTACGAAGCTGACTCTACAAGTATCACTATTGAGGGCACCAAAAAAGTAGACGGCGCTGCTGACCCCGCCAGCTTCAACAAGGAATTCACTTTTTATGCTTTGCAGGTTGATGAGGTAGGTCAAGCCCAGTACACAGGCAGCGCAGAGCGTCTCATGGGCAGTGCAAACGTTACTGGATTTGGTAGTTTTACTATTCAGATTGATGGCCTGGAGCAATCACAAAGTCCTTATTACTTTGCCGTGTTTGAAGACACGACCGAAGACGGTGTAGAAGGTTGGTCCTACTCTCAAAATGTGTTCTGGATAACGGTGAGCATTAACCAAAGCTTGGCAGGCGCAACTGAAGCAATCATAACCAGTATCAGCGATGGCGAAGAAACGGTGCAAAGCATAAGCTTTACCAATAGCCTGGCTCTGGTCATCTCCTGTGAAGTTGCCAAAGATACCATCAAGCGCACCAGTGCGGCTTTTGTGAGCCTGCCAAACCAAGAAGGTTTCAATAACGTTGGCAGGCTTGACGAGCGCTACCGCTATGACATTGATTATCGTTCGACCTCTAACGTAAGTGCCGATGAGTACGTTGTAGATGACCCGCTTGAGTGCGTTAGATTAGATCAGGTAAGGGTAGAAGAACTCTGGACAGCCATTACCTGGGGCGATGTAGATGGTCTCTTTAATGTTTGGTACAAAACCAATATGACCAGCGATAGCACACTGTATTCATTGGCAACTGCCAACCCTGCTGTTTCCAGTCCAGCCTATCCAAACACGGGTTTCAGGCTCTGGGCACAAAACCTGAGTGCGACCACCCGGCACCACTTGACGGTGGCTGATCTGGGTCTTTCGCCTGGGGAATACATCACTGCCTTGCGCTTTGAATACGGTGCCGTGCTGGTGGGCTTTACAAGCATGAACTACTCAAGATATAACTTAAATGGAAATCAATCTGTTACTCCCATAACGCCTATGAGCTCATCAGCCGAAGCACATGGCAACGGCTCGCTAGAGCCAAAACTCCTTACTGCTCAAAATGCCGAGAGGGTGCAAGTTACTCCAAAGATGCTGTTAGAGCAGATACTGCCCTCCTGGCCCGAAGAGCATGCTGTTACTGCACTGGCTGGTGCTGCCGCACCTAATACCATTGATTGGACACCCGTTGCAGGACAGCCACACTTTTCTGCCGGAGCTGCATCTGCTGAAGGACTCAAGCCTGTCTCCTACCTAGTGTCTGCACTGCGACCCATGGATGATGAGCAGATAGCCTCTTCGGTTACCTCGAGAATCGCGCGTGGAGACCTACGCGACCACGACCAAGATGCTGTAGTCACCTTGGTGATACCCACTTTTGAGGGCGGAGCCACTGAAAACATTTTGCCTGAAGTGGCTACTGAGAGCACCTTTGTTAATAACGCACAGAAGCATGGGTGGAACTTGAGAGCTGGCGGCACGATGCCAGGCTATACCTATGATGCTAATCGCAACGCTTGGCTGCCGACAACTGGCGACTCTTTGATGCCTTTGGTCTACGCCTTTGCTATCTCCCTCTGCATCGCTTTAATGCTTTTGCTTGCGGCTTTTGTCCTGAGAAGGAGGAGTGCCCATTGCACGAAGAAAAGGATTGCATCAGCTGCCCGTAAGCCGCAAGGAATAACGCGCTTCTCAGTAATCTTGCTGGCCGTAACGATGTCTATGGGGCTTTTTACCACTCAGGCATTTGCTGCACCAGGAGATGAAGAAGAGGTAACAGAAAATGTTACCGTTGAATATCACTACTACGAAGGCGAAGAGAATCAGCTTGATATCCCTCAGACCATAACGCAGTTTGGAAGAGAATATCGGCTTTTAGGGGTGTCTGAGCCAATATTAGAAAGCACGCTTCCCGACACTCGCACCTATTCATACAGAATCAATGGCACGCTCTCTCTTGCCGATCTTGAATTGATAGAAGGTATAGAAGGAATCGCCTTGACACCCGTAGAGATAGCCGTTGAACGTGATGTGGATAAGACTGAGGTGATTGATGGTCTGCCCAATAACGATGTTGATTATTTGCCCTACTCCAAGGAATTCGAGATCTCTTCTGCCAGCTCAGCCAATGCAGTGACGCTTGATGAATTGAGTCGCGCAGGAGTGACGTACAAGATAACCGGATACGATGAGTATGGTTTGCCCTCGTCTTATGAGGCAACCATTGTTTACCGTGGTGTAGAGAGCTTCTTGGAAACTGCCTACTACCTGGCCGATGTAACATACTATCGAGATGAAGTCGTCGGCGAGACCCCCCAGTACGTGGTCGTAGCAACTTATGAGCCCACAGAAGAGAGTCAAGAAGCAGCCTCACCAGAGCCTCTTGAAGAAGAGCTTTTGGTCACTGAGCCCGAGCCCGAAGAGCCACTCCTCACCGGGGAGGATGTCATTCCCTCGCCAGATGAAGTGCTGGAGCAGCTTATCGACCAAGGTGTACAAACCATGAATATTGGTGGCCAAGAGGTGCCGCTCTGGGGTGCCACTCACCCCCATGTCTGGACACTTGCCGACCTGATCATGAGCATCATCGGTGTGGTGATTGCTGTTCTCACCGTTGTACGGCTCATGGTTGGACAAAGGCGTTTGAACAAAGAATCCAACCTGACCGTAGGCACGCAAGAAGATGCACCGGCTGCGAGCCATGCAAGCGTGGTTGCAATGAGAGCGGATCAGACTCATGCGAGCCAAATAGAGCTTGGAAAGACACTATGGTTTGTTGCAACGCTCGTGCTGGGTGTAGGAGGCATCGTGTTGTTCTTGCTAACCCAAAACACCAGCAATCTCATGGTGCTCTTTAACAGCACCACATTCCTGTTTGCCCTTATCCTCGCACTAGTGATTGTTTGCCACCTGTTTGTTTTCAAGAGCAGACGCTCAAAGCTTGGCTAAAGAGTGAGCTAGTATCCTCAGGGGCACTGCTTGAGTGCCCCTGAGGAGCAGAACCTGTATTATCAGAGCACCAAGGTCAGCCCACCTTCTTCTAGGGCGTGGCGCTTGCGCTCCTGGTGGAGCTGGCAAACGAGCCATCCTCCTTATTGAAGAGTACGTAGAGGGCTCCCGTGTCAGAGGCGTACCAGACAAACTCATCAACAGTATCGCTGCTGCTGGCTTGAGGAACCCCCTCCACGCCAAAGTGAGCTTCTACCTTTTCGTAGGTAATATCAGACCACGTTGCTTGCGAATCCATAAAGTTGGTCCAGTTAACTTCCAGCTCATCATAGGTCATGTTGAGCACGCCCGGAACTATCTCTATTGGCTCTTGAATTTCGTTTCCGTTGTCCTCGCTACCTCCACAACCTGCAAGCACAAGTCCCATGCCGAGCGTCAATGCAGCTACCAGTACAAAAAGCTTCTTGGTTATATTTTTCATTCTCATTATCCTTTCTACCAACCTGCCATGTGGCACGTGCGCTCAAGCCTCTTTCGCTCGATATACCCCGCAGTGCTACCGTAAATGATTTTACCAGATACATCGCCTATTGTCCTAATGTTCATATGCCACTGGTAAAAGTGTACTAGTGGCTGGGCGTAAGCATGCTGCCAAAATATATTGCCAGAAAAACCGTGCCACTTACAAAAGGATGACGGCCAAAATAGTTGCTTATCTTACGGATCATCTGAGTGCCTCCATCTCTTATCGTTCTTCTCAGTGGAGATAATGGTACAGCTTGCGATGTCCGTTATTTAGTCCATAGTAGCGTTTGCATGGTAGTGTTGAGGGAGTCATTCTAGCAAAACTGATTGTTGAACTTGTGTATACTTGCTAGGAGTTTCATATTCTTGGTGGTGTCATAATACGGCAACCATAGGTTACGCCCTATCTTTTACCCTTGGGAATATGCTGGCATTACACAACAAAGCGGAAAGAGAGGTGCGGCATTGTATTGTCGTCAGTGCGGTGTGGAAAGTATGGCAGGTGCCAGGTTCTGTTGGCAGTGCGGGCAAGCTTTTGCTACTGAAGCTACACCATGTTTGGATAGCCCTGCAAACGAACAGGCGCAGACGATGGTGCTGAGTGCCTATCAGCAAGGGGAAGCGCCTGTGTACATCGATAGTTACCAAACGGGTTCACAGCCTGCTCCGCAAGCTGATCAGCTCAGCGGATTAGCCGTTGTAGCAATAATACTCAATGCCATTGCCCTTGCATTCTTCATTTTCTTTGTGCAGCCAATGGGGCTCTTTGGCTTTCTTGTTTTGCCGATCAGCTTCGTCTTTGCACTTATTGGCATGGTTTTGGGAATCATCGCTATCATCAAAGGGGCTTCCCCACTTTCTTGGGCTGCCCTTGCACTCTCCCTGGTCATATTAGTGGGCTCTGCACTCTTTGCTTTTTATCTGTACAACCTGATTGTCGCAAGCATGAGTGGCTTTTTTGAATTAGGCACGTCTGCGCTCGAAACAATCAACAAGCTGTTGGAGTTTGATCCATCTCAGTTGATTCCCAATTTTGGTCTGGATTTTTTCAGATAGCAAAACAGAGGAACAATTGCTTAGCGAGCGGAGCAATCCAGCTTGTCTGGGTTGCGTAGCTTAGCGGAGCGAATCGTAGTGCACTTTTATGGGGCCCCCGCAAGGTACACTGAGCGTAGCGAAGGACTTTGTGGGGAGAAGGAGCGATTGCGCAGCGAGCGGAGCAATCCAGCTTGCCTGGGTTGCGTAGCTTAGCGGAGCGAATCGTAGTGCACTTTTATGGGGCCCCCGCAAAGTACACTGAGCGTAGCGAAGGACTTTGTGGGGAGAAGGAGCGATTGCGCAGCGAGCGGAGCAATCCAGCTTGCCTGGGTTGCGTAGCTTAGCGGAGCGAATCGCGACGTGGTGGAGGCGCGGAGAATCGAACTCCGGTCCATACTGACTTGTCAAAAGGCATCTCCAGGCTCAGTCATTGATTGAGTCTCAAATTGTGGCTGGCTCAGTGACAGACCTTCCAAATTCCAGTTGGTTCAGTCTTTTCTCTCTCCATACCAACTACGTGAGAGAGAGCATTCTCCTAAGTGGCGTCGCATCAGTGGCGGAGAATAACACTGAATTGACGTCGCTGCTCTAATTAGGCAGCGAGTGCATATTGCGGTTTGCCAATTAATTTGACAGTACCCCTGTTTAACGTGGCGAGGAGACCACGACCTGCTTCCTTTATCAAAACCAATATGTCGAAACCAGTCGCCCCCAATTATACAAACACCTTGCCAGGGTTTAAGGAAGTTTCGAGTCTTTCAAGGTGCAGGCAAGCAGTATAGCAGATGACAATGTTATGCCCCTGCTACGAGGCAGCGTAGCAGGGGCAATGGCTGGGGAGGGGGTGTTATTTAAAGGACAAGCTCCCTATGTCTTGCTTGGGCATAATACTCTTCTTCTTCAATCTGGTTATTGGCATCCACACGCACACTGACAAAGAGTGCGACGGCACATATCACTCCAGACAGTAGCAGAACTATGAAGGCCGCCGTGTAGGAGTCAATCATTATCATGGCATGTGTAAAGCTTTGAGTAACAACAAGCAATATGAGAATAGCTGCCGTAACAACCATGCCTACTACGAAGAGTGCAGTCGTTAAACCTGAGTAGTTGATACGCTGGTTGTTTCTCTGCTCTCGCCTCACTCCTTCTCTCGCAGCTCTGCGAGCATCAGCTTCTCTCGTATCATCATCGTGGTCATCAAGTCTTGGATGACGTATGTAGCGAATCAAGAGCATGAGCGCTATGAGTGCCATAAGCAGTGTGCTGATGAGATTTACCAGCGACCAATGACCTTCATCCTCTCCAATGATCCTTGGTACTTCTTGCTCATGAATCTCTGCTGGCTGATTGCCTGTCACTATTACCGGTGTTAGTGCAGATGCCTCGCTTGCATCCCTTTCGCTTTCAATAGGCGTGTATCCTGTTGGGCTCGATGGCGGATACACCGGCACACTCGGGGCTGCCGGAGGCTGCACTATCACAGCAGGTGGCGGTGTGGGCGGCACATATGGTGCAGGTGGCATAATCTGCACAGGCGGTGCAGGCTGTTGCGGCGGCACAATGACAATGGGTGGCTGCGGCGGCTGCGGGGGAACCACGATAACCGGCGGCTGTGGCTGAGGCTGTGGCTGCGGTTGAGGGATAGCTACCCACACCGCATAGAGCCTGGTGTCCTCATAGACCCTGAAGTTTTGTCCAGCAATGTAGGCTGCACCTCCTGTTGCAGTAAATGACCAGCCAACAAAGGTAAAGCCGGTTCTTTGCAGACTGCCAGGAGAAGCTGCAGCAACTGAGCTTCCTGGTGTGCGAATCACCGTAACAGGTGGCGTGCCCGTGCCACCATTGGCATAGTAAGTAATCGATACGCGATTATCATTGACTCGTGCGTTAATTGCAACCGTCGAACTCCTTGCCTCACCAACAGCTAGCACGATTCTGAAGCCGTTGGGTGTACCAGCACTGGAAGTCCTGCTGTAATAACCACCATCATTGGCAACAACTACACCCACACTCGCTCCATAATTGGGATTTGGTGCTCCGTTAGACAGAGTTGGGCGTATGTCTATGGCCTTTGCCTTGGACTCCTGAAGCACTTCTGCTTGAGTGCCCTGAACAGCGCTAAGGTTCTTCGTAAAGCCGTAGGCACTGATGGCATAGCCGTTGCTGATGACCCAGTCGCCAACCAATACAAGACCTTTGGCGGTGGTGGTATTGTAATCTGAGTCGGTTACCGAGTAGTTAACGATGTAACTCGATTGATTAATACTGGTATTGACCAGGTGGTCAAGTATGACCACCTGAGCGGGCGTAAGCGCAGGCCCATCCTCAAGGTCGCTTACTGTAACACCCTGCAAATAACTCGGCGCTGAGTCTGTTGGGCCACCCCTTGGGAAGGAAGCTCCTACGGCTACCACCTTTACAGGCGGCACCGTGAGCACGGGCGGGGTTCCGTTGGAAATCAGCAGACTTACGGTAACAGAGGCGGTCTTGTCTTCATCTACCCAGAAGGTAACATTGAAGCGGTCTCCTTCTATCATGGTGCCCGCCAGATTACTAAACGCAACACCTGTACCTTGCTTAAGCGCAGTTGACAAAGCCTTGGTGCCGCTTTCGGAGCCCATGGTACCCAAACGCAAATACGAAGCTGCGCCAGAGAGAGCCAGGAACTGTCTTTCGATGGTTGCAAAGGCGCCCGATGCCAAGGCATTGGCTTCGGTGGTATTAATGATGAAGTCGCCGGCCACAATGGCATAGTTGTCTCCGTTGGTACCTGTTTTGGTGTCTTCATGCACTTTTGCGGTTATGGTGCGAAGCACTGCGGGGCTCTCTAAAAGGCTTAGGACCGGATAGTAATTTCCTACCGCAGCAGTGTACCCTGCTGTACTATTGACCGTAATACTCGAGGAGGGCAAAGCTGTTCCTTCAGAAGTCCAGGCCAAGGCGTTGGAAAGCTGCTTGATCTGAGCAGGCCTGTCGCTTGCAGAGACATCTGCCCGCTTTACGATGAACGAACTTGCGCGCAAAATGTAGTCGTCATTCCACACAAAGGTGCCATCATTGATGATAACCGCGCGCGAAACCGTAGCAGTATTTCCTGCACTGTCGGTTACCGTATAGGTCACCTTGGTAACTGAAGCAAGGTTGGTAGCAATGGTAGGCGTGCCGCCTACGATGGAAACAGTAAGCGGAATACCTGCCGCATCATCTTCTACATCCGTTGCCGTAACACCTTGCATGAGCTGAGCGAGGGTTACCGAGCCCGGATTAGAGCTGATGGGGATGACGAGGGGCTTTGGTGTCGCATTGATTAATGGTGGGTTACCCAAGGCTACGCTCACTGTTAGGGTAGCGGAAATGTTGCTGTCTGCATCGGTTATGACTACCTGGTAACTTCCTATTGCCTGCTCGCCGGTTGGACGGGTATTGAAGCCATCATAGGCATCAACCTTAACTGTAAGATTGGAGAGTGAGCCGCTTGCATTGGCCAAACGGGCTCCTGCTCCTAAAGCCTCAAGGAGGGCGAGCTCAACACCACGAGCATCATTTTGAATGGCATCAGCCTGAAGTGGGTTCAAGCTGAGGTTATTGCCAAAGATGAAATAGCTGTTTTCTGTCTCGCCACTTGGCCCTTGTTCCAAGACCTCAGCATCCACGACCTCTGCCTGCACAATGCGTACTATGGGAGGCCCACTGGTGGGAAAGTCTACGCCGTTTACCGTGATATTGTAGGTATTGACTGCCTGGCTATAACCTCCGAGACTGGTAAAGGATACCTGCGCTGAGGGCAGGAGGGAGCCTATGCTCACCGAGGAGGATTCGTTTGAGCCGGCGTAGAGCTTGGCATCAGTATTGGAGCGCACCTGCGCAAGCCTGGCAGCCTCATCGGTAGCTACGCTTGCAGAGCGGATAACGAAGGGCTTGGCATACAGTATGCGTCCCTCCCCTACCTCATAGCGCCCGTCGTTAACCACAACAAGACGCTCGGCTGTAGCAGTATTACCATCTGCATCGGTTACCTCGTAGTGCATCTGATACTGACCCACCTCGGCGGTATTGACTGCAGAGCCAACAGCCGTGGCAATAACATCTGAGGTGATGTCCTTTGGTACATTAGACACAAAGCCAGGTGTGCCGGCCTTTCCATCGCCGTCAGGGTCGGTTGCCGTGACCTCATACATATTGTTCCACTGTGTTGGAAGAATCGCTCCAGTGGGTCTGCTGCCAGCAGGGCCAATCCATATCTCAACGGGTGTACTGGCAACGATAACGGGAGGTAGGCCGTCTGACACCACTCCGTTAATCTTGGCTTGCTGCACGCTGGCAGGAATTCCCAGGATGCCAAAGGTGATTTCATAAGACCCGGGCTCTGGTTCAAAGCCTCCAGTGCCGTAGAGAACAAGGGTTGGATCCGGCGCCGACGCTACGAGCTTAACGACTTGTGCGTAGGCTTTACTTGCATAATTGCTTGCAGTTTGAATTGCGGCGGCCTCAGTGGTGTTGACATAGAAGTTTGATGCGTAGACGGCATACTGGCTGTCTTTATTTCCTGGATCCACATCGTCAGCAATTACCACCAGTCCGATGATTTCCTTTTCGGTGGCATAGTCTAAAACCACCCAAACAAAGTCGTAGGAACCAGGGCTAGCGGTTGCGGTGGTGTAGCCAGCTGGAATGCCGTCTTTTAATGCAACAGTAAGTGGATTGCCTTCGCAATCAAAGGCTTCGGCATAGGAAAGCGTCTTGACATCAGACTCATCACGGGTCACGTCTGACTGTTTGATGACAAAGTCCCGTGCTCCAATGATAATACCTTCGTCACCGTCGGTAGGTTCGATAAGGTAGCGCCCATCAGTTACCACCACTGCGCGGTAGGCCGTGGTTGTATTGTTGTGGTCATCGGTTGCAACATAGCGCACCTTATATACACCAATACTTGCCGTGTTGATGCTTGTAGGCACTCCCATCTCATCTAAGACGGTAACCTGCATGGTGGTGTACAGTGCCTTTGTCCTGCCGTCTGAGTCACTTACCCAAACGGGATAGTCTTCTGCGTCCGTTACCTCAAGGTATGCTTTGAGATCCTCTGCTGTCATTGTGTACGAAACGCCAGGGGTCTGAGCTATCAACAGCGGCTTTTGAGTAAAGTTAATGTCAGGGCCAGATCCGGCGGCAATGTCAACAGCAATAGTCTTGGTTACGCTCCTCGCTTCATCAACGGCAAGGACTATGTTGAACAGCCCGGGAGTTTTATCGTAGTAGTCATCATCGTCTGCAACCACCACGGCTACTTCAAGGCCAAAGTTGGGATTTGGCACGTTACCTGGCAAAGTGGGACGTACGTCGATAGCCTTGGCCCTAGACTCAAAGAGGACTTCGGCCTCGTCTCCATCGACGTCTCCAATGGACTTGGCATAACCAAAGGCGCTGATGGCATAGCCATCAATAATGTCCCAATCACCCACGAGCACAAGGCCACTTGCAAGAGTAGTATTGTGGTCTGAGTCGGTAACTTGATAGCTCACCTTGAAGACTCCTTGATCTACGGAGCTGTCTACTATGTCGGTATAGCTCACCTGATCTACGGTAAGGTCTGGGCCGTCTTCTGAGTCA
>WQXH01000008.1 GCA_009784945.1 Coriobacteriia bacterium
GGATACAGGGGGACGTATAACTCGTATCAATTCGTAGAAATGATACGAGTTATACGTCCCCCTGTATACCCATAATAATGGTATTTTCACTGATTATATTCCAGAATTCTTGATAACTACTTGATATTAACGTGTTACAATAACTCAAGGAGCTAATGACTGACAAAAGACTATGCAATAGTAACTTGAGGTGAGCAGCATGACATCAAGGACAGCCGAAGAGTGGGAGCAGTTTCTGGGCGAGCAAGTCCGCACTTTGCGTCTCAGAAAGAATATGTCACAAAAAGAATTAGCAGAGAGGGCACAGCTGTCGCTCTCGACGCTTGCCAACCTTGAATCTGGAAAGGGCACAACACTAAAGTCATTTACCGCAGTTCTCAGCGTACTTCAAAAGGAGAGCTGGCTAGAGGCCTTAGCTCCACAGATTGCTGTAAGTCCATTGCAAATAGCCGAGCTGGGCAAAGTCCGCCAACGAGCCAGTCGTACCAGTGCTGAGGGCAGGTAGATCTAGGTGTATAGGCCAGTAAATGCTATCAAAGTATACTGTTGGGGAGAGTACGTCGGCGCCTTGGCTCTCGATCAAAGAACCGACTATTATGCATTTGAGTATCACCCCAGCTTTCAGGATTTAGGCATCGAGCTATTTCCACTAGCACTACCAATACATGAGTCTGGTCAGCACGTTTTTACCAACCTCTCAGAAAAGACCTACTATCGGCTGCCGCCCTTTATTGCAGACTCCCTGCCCGACGATTTTGGTAATAGCCTTATCAATGCTTGGATGGCCGGCAGAGGCATTGTCCAAAGAGCCATCACCCCGCTTGACCGGCTCGCCTATATTGGCTCACGGGGCATGGGAGCGCTAGAATTTGTCCCTTCGATTGAGGGGGCTGCGAGCTCTCAACCTAGCGCTCTTGAGATGAGCGAGCTTGTTGTGCAGGCACGTCAAGCAGTTGAGGCAAGGCTCGTGCGCGATGAAGCTGGAGGCGCTGAAAGCGAGTTAGCTCAGCTTATTCAGGTGGGAACATCAGCTGGCGGTGCTCGAGCAAAAGCAGTTGTTGGTTTCAATCCAAAAAAAGAAGAGTTCGTCTCTGGTCAGTTTGAAGTTCCGGAGGGATTCGAACACTGGATTATCAAGTTTGATGTGCCTTCGACAGCATTAGATAACCTTGGCAGTTCAGAGGAGTATGGGCGAATCGAATATGCTTACTACCTCATGGCTCGTGACTGTGGAATCGTCATGGAGGAATCTCGATTGGAGCTGGCTCGCAGTCATGGACAATCCAGCACATTATGGGTGTTGGGGGTGTATTTATCGATATAGCTCGTAAGGATGTGCTCGCCTTAGCTGGGCGCTATCATGTTCGCAAACCAGAGGACTTACTCGACAGTTTGCTGGATGTGGCTGATAACTGGTCAGAATATGCAGAGAAGGTAGGTCTTTCGGTGAGCGTAAAAGATCGCATAGGCAAAGATATCTCAACTTGCAGCTCATTGCTCAGTTGCTAATTACAACTCATGTACAATTCATGGGGACAGGTGCCGTGATCTGGGTTACTTTGAAAAAATATGGCTAGTACACTGCGTCAGCTAAAATGCATCTTTATGGGTGAGGATTTTCTTCGTTAGGCAAGGCGGGGTTATGTGGCACTACTTGCGGTAATGCCGCATAACCCTTACGCAGCTTAACGTAGAAAAGACCAGCCAGAAAGCTGCATTTAGTTGTAACAGTCCACTAGTTCCTACAAATACTTACATATGGTGGTAATGCGATCTATTTGTCTTTGAAGGCCTTCCTCGATGTAGGGCAACCTCTCTTCAAGCAGATCATTTTTTGCTAGAACAGCTAGAGCTTCTGCGCAAAAACCATCAAGCTTGGAGGTGTTTATCCAGGAAAGGTCGGTAACCAAGCTGAGCTGCTTGGCGGGCTCAGGTCTAAACGGTTTGCTGGCAAAGCTATAGTTCCTCATGCGTAACTCTGCTAGAGGCTTCTTGCACCAGAGGCTTGTTCCCGAGTCAAATAGTGGTGCCGGTCTACAGTGCAGGGTGTCTACATTTCTGATGATTCCAAAGTTTCTTAAGTGCCTGTCTGTGTTGGCGAGGATATCGTCACAGACAATCATTGCAGCCAGCTGCAGCTCAACACCTTCCACTCCCAAGGCATAGCAACTCTCCAAGTAATGCTGATAATCGCTGTGATGACGAGCTTGCTTGCGAGTGCGCATGACATAGTGAGCAGCAATGTATTCCTCATTGTTGTCCAAAAAAACTGGGCAGGAAGACACCGCAATATCCTCGAAAACATCAAGTTGGTAAGGCACAAAACTCTGTGGTGTAACGAGCCTCTGGTGTAACGCCGTTGCCACCACTTCATTGAAGGGCTCCTGCAAAAACGCACCTCCGCCCTTTAGTAGCCTCCTTTTGCCATCCTTGATAATCCAGTGCTTGGGAAGTGCGCCTTCGGAGGTATTATCAGGATTTCTTAATAGCTCCTCGCCGCTTTGCGACACTGGGATATTTTCAAAACTGTTATCAAAGAAGTTGAGCTCTTCCCAACAAAGGGTTGACCCCTTAGGGTATATCCAATACTGATCCGAAAGTGAAAGGCCAAGGCTCAAAACAGCTAGCTCAGAAGGCAGCATCTGGCTTTCTAGAGCCAACCTGGGCGCTAATGCGCCTCGCCCCTCTGGAATCCCCCTGTTTTTCCACCAACTATTGTATGCTGCTGTGCTTATCTGCCCTCTCTCGTTCATCAAGCCCAGAGGTGCTCGGCCTGCGTTGAGCATAGTTCCAACAGAGGTAAACTCCTTGAGCGTATCGTCGTACACCAACTCAACAACGCAATGGGTTCTATTCATGAGCACGTATTCTGTCTCATAGCTCTTGCTACCCTTGCGAGGCCTGCCAGCGAGCCTCTTTGGCAGTGCGGCAAACTGGTCGAGCGATACATCGTCGATAAGCCATATCTTACCCAGCTTCTCGGCCTCTATCTGGCCACTCTGAATTAGAGCCACCACCCTTCGAGGTGATACCCCCAACAGCTCTGCTGCCTCTCTAGTAGTCTTCATACTACTCCTTATGCGGTATAAATTAAACTTTACACTCAGAAATAAAATTATACCGTATAAGGTACAATATTCAAACGCTATTAGCCGAGCGTGGTGTAGGTATACAATGCCAACGCAATTACAAGTTTTTCCTAGCATTATGTCTGGCATTGCACCTAGAACCAGAAATCTTACCAGTTAGCTCGAGAGTCAATTGGGTGGCGCTCAGTCTCTTATATGACAAGTTTTCCTTGCGCCTACTGATAGTGCCCTCGGCAAGACACAATGAATAGAGTGTCAGATTCCAATTTATAGACTAGTCTATTAAATTCATCTATGCGGACGCTCAGTAGACCGGCCTTGCTATACTTTAATCTCTCAGGCTTGCCTATTGAGAGCTCTGACCCTTCTTCACTTCTGCCACTTCGCTCAACACTCTTTATTAGTTTGTTAATTCGCTTGAGCGATTTCTTATCTTGCTCCTGCCAATGGAGGTAGTCGTCCCAAGCCTTATTACTCCAGCACTTTTCCACTTAGTCCTCAATGAGCGCATGAATGCTGTATTGCCCTTGACGCATATCCGAGTAAATCCGATCCATCTCTTCAGTAAACTCAATTTCTGAGGGAGCTGGTGTTACAACGGCAAACGGGAACCCCCTATTGGCCACAAATTGGCGAGCAAAGACATTAAACGCTGCCGCTGATGTAAGCCCAATGCTCTTTGCGACCTCATCTACGCTTTGTTTTAAATCAGCGTCCATACGGATATTGAGCGTTGTAGTGGGCACAGTAACCTCCAGAATCGTAGCTTATGATAGGTCTATTGTATAGCAAATGTGGCACATTGTCTACCGTGCTCGTATTGAGGTGTTGACTGGTCAGACTCATGGTTACTGATCAACCCAATTCGTCATTGCGGGCTTGACCCGCAATCTGAGACGCATTTTGGTTAGATTGCGGCTCGGAGGCCGCAATGACGGACTACAGTCTGACTAGTGACCCTGTGCTAATGGGCTCGAAGTGAGCCCCATGGCACTAGGTGCCTCATGCCAGTCTCTTACGATAGAATATACGGTATAGCTGAGTTGCCGCTCAGGTCAATTCAATCGTAAGGAGAAGTATGGTTTCCAACTGGCTTGGTAGCAGGATCAAGAAAATCTGGTTGTTGGTTCCAAGGTATATCAGAGTGACGTTTTTAGCTGGAGTGTCAGCTGGGTTGCTCACCCATATGTTTATGATTGTAAATGTGCTCCCAAATCTTGATGCAGTACCTTTGGTGGCTGGGCCAACGTATGAGTCAAGAGTAACTGGGCGTTGGTTGCTCGATTTGGCATGTGCTATCAGCGGTGATTTTGCAGTACCCTGGATCAACGGTATACTTGCAATAATCTATATTTCTATTTCCTCTTGCTTTATTGTTGCATGTCTTAAAGTTCGAAACACACTGAGCTGTGTCTTGATTTCTGCCCTCTTGATGACAATCCCTGTGGTTGCCTCTGGATTTACCTTCCTGGCAACTGCTGATGCGATTTTTCTATCACTGCTGCTGGCAAGTTTTGCTGGATGGTTGGCCAGTCGTTACAAGTACGGGTTTCTTATTGCAGTAGTTCCCGTGGTGTTTTCTTTGGCCATTTACCAAGTTTTCTTTGGCGTTACCCTTGGCTTATTGATACTGGTTCCAATCTTAGAGATACTCAACAATCAGGTTGCACTCAAGAAAACCCTCATAAAAGGAGCTGGGTTCATCAGCACTTTCGTAGTAAGCATGCCCCTTTATTTCTTCTCTGTTTGGCTTACCACGCGCGACGTTAATCTTGTGCCTTATATGGGCATGGATAAGATGGGGCAAATCCCTCTGAGTCAGTTTCCATCGCTCATTGGCAATGCGTACGTAGATGTGGTTAATTTTTTCTTAAGAGACATGTATAACCTGCATTTTGCTGTTCTTCCTGTATTAATTGCAGCATCTATTGCCTGTGTTTGCGCCTTGATAACGATAGTGGTTATAAGAGCGCAAATATATCGTGAGCCTGCAAAAATCATTACCCTGGTTATACTCTTATTGCTTCTACCGCTAGGCTGCAACATCATACATCTGATGTCTCCTCAAGGTGTTAATCTTCTGATGATTTACCCCATGTCTTTACTACCCGTATTTGCTATCGCCGTAATGTCGCTGGTTAGTTGCTCCAAAACTGTTTGTACTAATACAGCTGCAGAGCAAGATGTCAAAGCTTCTCGGAGCAGATTCCTTGTGAGGGCCTCTTGTTGTCTTATCACAGCAACCATAGCACTTTGCATTTTTAGTTACTGGACTGTGTCCAACCAAGCGTATTTCAAAATGCATCTTACTTACGAGCAAATGTATGCACACTCTGTGAGCCTTGCGACTAAAATACAGCAGGTGGAGGGCTACTCCATGGATAAGGAAGTTGTGCTTGTTGGGAGTTTTTATGACAGAGATGACTATTACCCCACTATCCCAAAGCTAGATCTCATCAATATACGTGGTGCTCTGAATAGCAAAGATATGCTCTCCAGCTATAGCTACTATCGATTTTTGCGTTACTACCTTGGTTTTCCAAACAGCGTTGGCTCTATGCCTGATGATGAGAGCGCTTTTGCTGAGCTTGTAGAGATACTAAGGGGCACACCGCAATACCCCGATTACGGATCAATAATAGTTTTACATGACAAGATATATGTGAACCTCTCCCCGATTCCGGACTAGTACACTGCGTCAGCTAAAATGCAGCTTTATGGGTGAGAGTTTTCTTCGTTAGGCAAGGCGGGATTATGTGGCACTACTTGCGGTAATGCCACATAACCCTTACGCAGCATAACGGAGAAAAGACCAGCCAGAAAGCTGTATTTTAGCTGACGCAGTGTACTAGACAGGTTTGCCCGTTCTAGAGCCTCCACAGAGACTCGGCTAGCCTAACTCACTACTGAGAGAGTGCTATACTGGTATCAGCAGTAGGTAGGAAGCTGGCGGGTTAATGAAGCGCTTATTCACACTGGATATGCTTTAGGGACGTGACTGGCACACAATTATGGAGTCGCACAAATGGGTATAGTGAGGGATGGTTCTATGAAGAGTATAATAAAACGATCGATGGCACTGGTTTTGGCTGCAATTATGGCAGTGGCAACCTTGGGCGTTGCGCCCATGATGGCTTTTGGCGATGAGCCAGAAGAAGTGATTATTCTTGCAGAGCCAATCTGCAAGATTGCGGATACTGGCTATGGCACACTCGAAGAGGCTCTCAAGGCCGCGATAAATGGAGATGTCGTTACCTTACTGACAAACCATGAGCTCTCAGGAAGAGTGGTTATCCCTGCTGGGCTCGAAGTGAGCTTTGACCTCAATGGGTATACCTTAACTATCTTGGCCGAAGGTCCATACCCGCCTTATGACCCAAATAGCCCGCCGCCTACTGGTGGTGGGGAATACATGAGAGCCCCTCTTATTCTTTTGGAGGGCAGCACACTCACGGTTGCTGGTGGCACCCTTAACGCCAAGCATGATATGAAAGGCTACTCCAGAGGTATCGAAGTGATGAATGAAGCTACGCTCAAGCTCGGTACCAACGGCATAGTCAATGGCGAGGGTGGTACGGGCATTTCTGTGGAAGAGGGTGCCAGAGCCACAGTGACTTCAGTTACAGGAATAGGGTGGTACCACCCTGATTTTCCGGCCTTAAGCTCCGCTAATGCTGAGCCACCATTGGTTCCTGCGCCGCCTATTCCAGCGCTGCCAATTCCAGGTGTTGGTGCCATCGCATGGCCTGGAGGAGAGTTGACAGTAACGGGTAACATATACTCTGATGGAGTTGGTATTAGTTGGCCTCGTTCTGACTGGTTTGAGTTTCCAACTGGTGGCAAGATAACCGTCAATGGTTCTATTGTTGCTCCTCAGTTCATTAGAGGAAACAATCCTCCTTCTGACGAGTATATCTATCTTACTGCTGATGATCATGAAGAAGCTTCCACCAAGGATGGTTATTTGGAGTACACAGACGGTTATAGTTTCGTGTGGGTTTTAGCTCCTGCTGAAGACCCAAAAGATGATGAGACTGGCAAGGAAACTGAAGCTGAGTCTGGAACGACAGCTACTGGAGCAGACGGCAACTCATCTTCTGCCATACCTGCCACCGGTGATGCTGGCTTTCTGGTTCTAGCAGCGCTACTCGCTCTAGCAGCGCTTGGAACTGCAAGCATTACGCTTGCCAGGAGGCGTATCAGTAGTTTACAGTAGCTCTTTTACAGCTTTAGCTGTCTATAAACTTCTCTGTGATTATCTTTGGGACGAGGGCTTTGATAATCCAGGTGATAAACGGTGGAAGGCACTTCCAAACGAGCTTTAACGTGCGCGTTGCTCTTGGTTGCTCGGCAGGTAACTCATCTGTGGCAGCTCCTGGTTCAGTTCCGGCATCTGCCCCAGGCTCAGCCTCTGACTTTGTAACTGCACCAGCTTCTGCATCAGCACCAGGCTCTACTTCAGTCAAAGGCTCTCCCTCGGTAGTCTGCTGTTGGCTTGCCGCCCGTTCTTTCTCAATGTGCTTTTGGTACCAGAGAATCAAGGTGTCCAGATCTTCGGCAAGGCCACCCTTAGCATAACCTCGGACAGCCTCAATGTTCCTTAGATTTGCATGCAGCTTTTCGCTATTACTATTGCGGTTCCACAGGCTGTCTTCATGCACGATATGCACCGTCATGGCCTCGGGCAAAAAGCCGAGCATGCCCTTCATGCATATTAAGGTGTTGATACCCACCTCATGAAAGCCTGGGTCCTCAAAATAGGGGAGCGGCAGTTTGTCGGTCAACTGCCTTCTGTATACGCAAGAAGAAAAGTTAGAGCCAAAGAGGCCGTAAGACTTTCCACGCATTTCTCGCACCCCAAGACGCAAAAACCCTTCTCTCTTGGCCTCTTCAAAGAGTTGGGGCATCCGATTAATCGTAAAGGGATTAACAAAGTCCAGGCTGTCAAAATTGGCATTAATCCTGTTGTTTTGCGACATGGCGCATTCGTGGTGGCTCTCAAGAAAGTCAACATGCTTTTGCAGCCTCAGTGGGTCAGACCAATAGTCATCGCCTTCCATGACGGCAATGTATTCAGCGCTACAAGCTTTAAAAGCCCGCTGATAGTTTCTTCCAATGCCAAGATTGCCAGGAGCAGAGAGATACACGAATTCCAGCTTGCTGCCTTGGCTCATCTGCTCAATCTTTGCGAGTGTGTCATCAGTAGAAAAGTCATCAGCAACAATTACGTTGAAGGTAAAGTCAGCTTTTTGCATCATGATGCTGCTGAGACACTCTTCAATATAGTCGGATGCGTTGTAGGTAATCAGCAATACATTTAGCTTCATGAGGCTCACCTTTGCCTGTGCTCTCGTTGTGGGTAGATACTCAAATCTTATGTTGGTTAATTTTAAGGATACCGTTTCTTGATGGCAAGAGCGCATTGAAGTCAAACAGCACACCACAGAGGACGCAGTTACCAGTCAGGCTCTCGCCTGGAGCATACCCTGTTTCAGAACCCGGAGGCCTCCGCCAACTGCGGGGCTTAATTCGCTTTGCGAATTGCCCCGCACGTGCTCCAGAGCCTGAAACAGGGTTTGCTCCAGGCGAGAGCCTGACTGGTAACAGGACGCACGCAGGGACACAGCGCACAGGGATGTCAGGGGGTTATTTGTTGCCGCTTTGTTATACTGGACGCACAACTAATACTATGAAAGGTTATACATTGTGGTTAAAGTATCTGTGGTTATACCTGTGTTTAATGCAGAGCGGTTTTTGCGTGAGTGCATCAATAGTGTTCTCAAACAGTCATTGAGCCAAATAGAGATCATCTGCGTTGATGATGCCTCTACTGACAAATCCCCGGCAATCCTTAAGGTGTATGAGAAGCTGGACAAGCGCATTAAGGTGCTTACTCAAGAAAAAAAGACGAGTGAGGGCGCTGCCAGAAATAGAGGGCTCAAAGAGGCAAAGGGCAAGTATGTGGTTTTTTGGGACGCCGACAACCTCTTTGAACCGGATGCCCTGGAAAGAATGTACCTTCAGTGCGAGAAGGACAGGGCTGTTATCTGTATCTGCGGAGGAAGTATCTACGATGTAGATAAACGCTTATTGGTTGCTGCTGATAGCTGGCTTGACTTGAGCAAGATACCACCGGTCATTCCTTTTAATTCCCAAAAGAACTCATGGGTGGCTTTTCAGTTTACCAATTCGCTGCCCTCAAACAAGATGTTTTTTCGAGACTTCCTTGTGGCCAGGAATTTGAGTTATCAGGATATGCGCTCTTGCAGTGATGTTACCTTCACCTATGCTGCCCTGGCTTCAGCCAAGCGCATAACGGTTGTTGACAGACCTCTGGTGGTACTGCGCAAGCATTCTGCCCATGATACAGAAGCCACCAATGTTCAAAACTTGCAAGACGCCGATGACAAGGATCTGCAAGATGCCGAGGCTCAGGGTCAACAAGACGCCAGCAGCCAAGGCAGCTATGGTTTTTATGACGCCTTGCTCTATTTAAAGAAGTGGCTTGCAAAGGAAAAGCTCACCAAAACCTTTGCAAGAAGCTATGCCGAGCTTGCATTGAATACCTGTATCGACAATCTAAGCAATCAAAGAAACAAGGAAGAGTGGCTCATCTTAGCCCAACGTCTCAAGGACGAGTTTTTTGAGGATTTGGGTCTCCATAAACACCCCGCCTCCTTTTATTCGAATAAAAAGAACTATCAGATCATGAAGTGGCTGATGAAGAGCTCGACTGAAGACATTATTGCCCAAGAATCCAACTTGAGAAAGAGCGAGGGCTTTATACAAGATATAGAGGAGGGAGCCCTTCAAAAAAAGGAAATAAGTATCCCCCAAGAAGCACAGGAAAGTGCCCCCGTTCAACACGACGAACTCGTAAAAGTATCGGTAATCATACCGGTTTACAACATGGAAGCCCACCTGGAAGAGTGTCTTAACTCTGTGCTGAAACAAACACTCTCGGACATAGAGATTATCTGCATCAACGATGGCTCTACTGATAATTCTGCAGCTGTATTGGAGCAGTACAAACAAAAAGATGCGCGCGTAAACATCATCACACAAGACAACTGCGGTCTGTCAGAAGCACGAAGCACAGGCTTGAGGAGCGCGCAGGGCAGTTACGTTGCGTTTTTAGACGGCGATGATCTTCTTGCCTGGTGTGCCTTAGAACAGCTCTACAGGCAAGCAGTTGAAAAGGGTCTTGATGTACTGTTCTTTGAAGCCACTGGTTTTTATGACTCCCCCCAACTCTATAGAAAAATGTCTGCCTATCAGCTTTGCTATCGATACAAAAATAACTACGCATCAGTGCAAAACGGCAAAGAGCTCTTTGTTGAATTGATGAGTAACAAGGAGTTTAAGCCCAGCGCCTGCATGCAGTTTATACGCAGGGCTTTCCTGGAAGAAAACCATATAGACTTTTCTAGCAGAGTGCTTCATGAAGACAATCACTTTACTCTGCGCTCCCTTATGTCCGCCCAAAAGGCTCTGGTGCAAAGGGAGCCACTCTATTTGCGGCGCGTGCGTCAAGACTCCGCTATGGCTGCAAGAGACTGGAGCTATATCTACGGCCATCTTGTATGCCTCGGCCTCACTCGCCAGTCCCTGATAGAGCAGGGCATAAGCAGCAAGGAGTTCATAGATGCTGTTGCGCAGTGGCAAACGCTCATAGGAGCGTCAATTGCTACAGCTTATAAAAACCTCGACGCAGCTGAGGTGGATGCACAGATTGCTGCACTCTCTGCTGATGAACGGGGCAAGACCTTGCTCTTGCTCAGATCCATTCTCCAAGGAGAAAACGCACTACATGAAAAACACAAGGAGCTGGTGGATCAAAACAGGTGGTTTAAGGCAGAAATAAGAAATACCAAGCAATCTGCGTCCTACCGTGTGGGCTCATGCCTCACGTGGCCAGCGCGCATACTCAAGGGTAGGCAGTAATAACAGCAAGCAGGGTCATTATTAAAGAAAGAAGTTCGTGATGATAAAAGTATCTGTAGTCATGCCAGTATATAACGCAGAGCGGTTTTTGAGGGAGTGCCTCAATAGTGTCATTGGGCAAACCCTTAAAGACATTGAAATCATTTGTGTAGATGATGCCTCCAGCGATAAATCGCCGGCAATTCTGAGTGTATATGCAAAGCTGGACAAGCGCATCAAGGTGTTGACTCACAACAGCACGCAATATGCAGGTGTTGCCAGAAATAAAGGACTCATGGAGGCAAAGGGCAAGTACCTGGTGTTTTGGGACGCGGATGATTTCTTTGAGCCCGATGCGCTGGAAAAGATGTATCTGCAGTGCGAGAAAGACGAGGCGGACATCTGTGTGTGTGCTGGTCGTGTGTACAATATGGTTTTGCGCCAGCTTGTGTCTGCGCACCATTATCTTGACTTAAGCGCACTGCCCTCTGAGCTTCCCTTTGCCGCAATGGATCATCCAGAAGCTGCACTTCGGTTTACCAACCCGGCACCTTGGAACAAGATGTTTAACAGGGAGTTTATTAAGAAAGAGGGCATAGAGTTTCAAAATCTGCGCAGCAGCAATGATGTCTTCTTTACCTATGCCGCACTCGCTGTGGCAAAGCGCATAACAGTGGTGGACAGAATACTCATTAACTATCGAAGTGGAACCACCCATAGTCTGCAAGAGACAAACGCGCAAAGCCCCTTCTGCTTTTACGAAGCACTGCTGCACTTGCGGGAATGGCTCACTGAGCGCCAGCTGATGAACGCCTATGAAAAGGGCTATCTCAATCTAGCGCTGGGCATGTGCTTTTACAACCTGAGCTATCAAAAAACAAAGGACGCATGGCTTATTGTGGCTGAAAAGCTCAAAGATGAGATTTTCAAGGACCTGGGCTTATTGAAGCATCCAAGGCACTACTTTTCTAGCCAGCAAAACTATGATGCCATGATGAGCCTGGTAAAGAAAAGTTCCAAGCAACTTGCTGCCCATGAACCACAACTGCAACAAGATGAAGGAACCAAGGACAACTCTGAAGAAAAGGCTCTAGCCGAGCAAGATGACTCCATAAAAGTATCAGTCATTGTTCCCGTTTACAATACGGAGGAGTACCTGGAGGAGTGCCTCAGCTCGGTAATCAGGCAAAGTCTGTCTGCTATAGAGATTCTCTGTGTCAATGATGGCTCTACCGATGGCTCTGCTGCCATATTGGAGCGATATGCAAAAAAGGACAAGCGCATCAAGGTCATCACACAAGAAAACTCAGGACTCTCGGTGGCCAGAAACACCGGCCTCAACAGTGCCCAGGGCACCTATGTCAATTTTCTCGACAGCGATGACCTTTTGCCCTGGTGTGCTCTCGAGCACCTTTATGCGCTGGCCTCGACAAAAAACCTTGACCTCCTGTTTTACGAGGCAGAAAGCTTCTATGATCGAGCAGAGCTCTATACGCAGCATCCAGCCTATCGCACGTGCTATCGCTACCAAGGGGGTTATGAACAACCACTCTGTGGCCAAAAGCTGATGATAAGCTTGATGGACAACCATGACTTTAAGCCAAGCGCCTGCCTCCAGATGTTTAGACGAGCCTTTTTGGTTGATGAGGCTATGAGCTTTTATCCGGGCATTCTTCACGAAGATAACCTCTTTACCGTACATGGCCTGATGGTTGCCAAGAGGGCAGGGGTGCTGGGAGAGCCTCTCTACCTGCGTCGCGTGCGCGAGGACTCAATCATGTCAGATAAAAACTGGAAACATGCATATGGATACCTTGTGTGCCTGCGAGAGATCAATAAGCTTCTTGTTGATCTTCAAATAAAAAACAGCAGCTTTATTGACGCGGTTCTTGCCTACCAAGTCATAGTAGGGGAGACCATCATCTTGCTGCTTGAGAGCCTCGGCGCAGAAGAGGTAGAAGCACGAATGGCTACTTTGCCACCAGGCGAGCGCGCCCAGATAACCTTGCTGCTTGCAAATATTATGCAGAATAGAAGCGCCCTTCAAGAGGTGCAAGCTGAGCTGGAGGCTCAAAACAAGCACTTTACTCGTGAGCTTAAAAGTACAAAAGAGTCTGCCTCTTTTCGCGCAGGTGCCGTGGTCACCTGGCCTCTGCGAAAACTCAAGCGGCTGACACAAGGCAAGTAACTCCCTATGCGCACAACTCCTCAAGCCAAACAAGCACTTGTGAGCGTGATTGTTCCCATCTACAATGTTGAGCCTTACCTCAGGCAGTGTTTGGAGAGCGTGGCTGCTCAAAGCCACAAAGCCTTGGAGGTTGTGCTCGTTGACGATGGTTCTACCGATGGCTCCCCATCTATTGCCGAGGAATACGCTGCTCTGTACGGTTGGCTGTTGATAAGGCAGGCAAATCAAGGGTTAAGCGCCGCACGTCAAGCGGGTCTCAATAGCTCAGCTGGCTTATACGTGACATTTTTAGACAGCGATGACCTGCTGGCACCGGACGCAATAGAGGTTTCTTTAGAAGCACTTTTGGCTCACGATGTAGACATTGCTGCATTCAGGCTCATGGAGTTTGCGTTGGACGAAGAAGTCAAGCTCGAATATGCCAGCGCCAGAAAACCGCATACCCCCATCATGGTAAAAGAGCCCCTGCGCTATCACTTTACTCCAGACGAGCGGCCTTTCTACATTTTTACCATGACTGCCTGTGGCAAGCTCTTCAAGAAGACACTGCTAGAAGGCATAGACTGGGAGCTTATTGACTTCAAGTCAAATGAAGACGAGCTCTTCATATGCTATCCCTACCTTAGGGCTGAGAGGGGCATGGTGCTCCTTGACAGAGCGCTCTATTTTTACCGAAAGAATGAGGCAAGCAAGACACGCGGTGTTTATTTGAATGCCTACAGGGGAGTGCCTCTGACCCGTATGCAGTTCCTCAGATGCATGTTTGATGTTGTCAGTCACATAGTTGGTCCAGGGCACAGGGACTATTTTGTTAACTACTACGTTACGATGAATATAGAGCTCTACGCACGCGATTTCATTGCCGTGGATAATGCTTCTTCGCCTGTAAAAGACTCTGATACCTTGCAGTTGAGATCAAATCTTGACGAAGTGATTGACGACTACCTGGCGCTTGCGCCTCACATTACACAACCAGGCATATATCGTATAGCCGAGTCGTATAAAAAAGACGGGTTTACTGGCTATTTGCGAGCAATGGTACAATATCAGGTGAAGATCCGCGAGGATAATATCAAGCTGAAAGACAGAGAGTTAGCGGCGCTGTACTCTTCTCAGTCCTGGAGGATAACCAAGCCACTCAGAAGTCTTCTGGCCGTCCTAAGAAAGAGCCCCAAGTGAGTCAAGTGAGCCTGAATGAACAGTGATTGCAACAAGATAAAAGTCTCAGTGCTCGTGCCAATCTATAACGTAGAACAGTATCTTGCCGAGTGCCTTGAGAGTATCATTGGGCAAACCCTGAGGGAGCTACAGATCATTTGCATTAACGATGGCTCAACTGACGGCTCTCTGGCTATTATTGAGTCATTTAAAGAGCGCGATGCTCGTATTGAGATCCTCAACAAGGCCAACTCGGGCTATGGAGATTCCATGAATCAAGGTCTGGCTCTTTGCAGGGGCAAGTATATTGGCATAGTTGAGTCTGATGACTGGGTCTTGCCACAGATGTTTGAGGATCTCTACAATTTGGCCGAAAAACACGATGTGCAAGTGGTCAAGAGTAATTTCTTTCACTACTATACTGAGCCAGAGCAGAGGTTTTTTTATGAGCTTCTTCCTCCCGATCAATATAACAAGGTTATTAATCCTGCAACTGTTTTTGAGCTGTTTTGCCAGATGCCTGCCATTTGGTCTGCGCTCTACCGAAGAGATTTTTTACATGACAACCAGATACGCTTCCTTGCAACGCCCGGCGCCGCTTATCAAGACACCTCTTTTGGCTTTAAGGTGTGGGCTTTTGCAACGCGAGTGTATTTGACCAAGCAGGCATATCTGCACTACCGCCTCGACAATGAATCATCCTCGCTTCATAACCTCAGCAAGGCTTTTTATGTAGTTGATGAGCTCTGCGAGATGGAACGCTTTACTGTAGAGCAAGGCATTGATGAGTATCTGTCGCATCTTGTGCAAGAGCGTAAGGTCAGTATATTCTTTTGGACTCTTAAAAGGCTTTCTGGCAAGAATGCAGAGGACTTTGCCCAAATGATGACCGAGCAGTTTGAGGCTGCTCGCAGTGCGAAGCTGCACGATTATTCAGTCATCAGCTTTGAAGATGAGTGTAATCTTGTCGGCTTTTTTCGCTGCCCTGAGCGGTTTATCAATCAAGATGAGCGCCAAGGCAAGCTGTTCTCGAGGGCCAAGGCTCTGGCACTGAAGCTGTTTCGTTCCTATAAACGCCAACAGGTATTGCTTGAGCAGCTCGAAGAACTCACCATAAGAAACGAAGTGCTTGCCGCAAGAATCAAGCGCTCTCAGGGTCAAAATGCTCTGGCATATGAAAAGAGCGCTGAAGAACAAGGGCTAGAAGACCATAACAATGCATCGTCCACGGCAGCCCAAAGAGTGTATGCTGCGCTCAGCCCCTCCAGAAAACTCCAGCTCAAAAGTCTCGCGCTTGGTAAAGAGATTGCACGGCAGCAACTCCAGCTCAACGACCTGATTAGACCCCACCCAGGAGGAGTGCTCGAATGAAAATTGGCTCACCTAAGGTTTCTGTCATCATTCCGGTTCACAATACCGATAAGTACCTTGCACAATGCCTTGCATCGGTACGCAATCAAACCTTGAGAGATATAGAAATACTTTGTGTTGACGATGGCTCAACCGACCAATCCCTCTCGATACTGGAAATGTGCGCCAGCGTAGATGAAAGAATCAGAATCATTACCAAGGACAACGGCGGCGTATCTTCAGCGCGCAATGTTGGCATTAGAGCTGCAAGAGGCATGTGTGTAATGTTTCTCGACTCGGATGACTTCATTGATAAAAGAGCCTGCGAAAAAATCTATATGACCATGAAGGCCAGCCAGGCTGACATCATTACCTTTGGGGGAAACTGCTATCCACCAAGCAGTGCAACTGCCTGGCTCATTGACTCCATGAGTCCACGAAACATTGTGTACGATGGCTTTGATATCGATATAATCTTTAAGGAAAAATCCCGTCCCTACATCAGGTGCGCCCTCCATTCAGACTTCCTCAAACGAACGGGCTTGCTGTTTGACGAGGAGCTCATGCTTTGTGAGGATCACATATTTTTGTTCTTTGCCTATGTGCGCTCAAGAAAAACTGTGTTCATATCGGACAAGTTTTATTATTACCGGTTTGTACGTGCTGACTCGATAATGGCCACGAAAGATCAAGACCTGCTGGAAAAAGCCTTTGGCCATGCGCTTTGTGCCGAGAGAGTATTTGAGGACTGGCAAGAAAATGGGATTCTCCTCACCTACGCCAATGAGATGCTTGAATGGTACTTGTCTTTTAGCACACTTGGCTATGAGGGTCTCAGGTTTAGAGAGCCAGACAAATCGGTATTGATGCTGCGCCTCAAAAAGGGTTTGGACAGACATTTTCGCGGACTCAACCCAGCCAAACCCACTTCCTATGCCGGCTCAACCGGAATGCGTCACGAGGCGAGAGAAACTTTTGAGCAGGTCTTGAGCACCTGTATTAAAACCGGCATAAAAGAAGAGATGCCAGACTTTGTTCCCAGCAACTCAAGAATTCTTGAACTCTTGGGCACCGAAAGACATGTTTCGTTGGCCACCGGACAGTATGAGACCGTCTTTAAGGAGCGATCTGGCTATATCAAGCGAGTTCTTAAGCGCATTTTGCCTTTACCTGCCAGAAGCACGCGCATCATGATGGACGATTTAAGAGTTCAGATTACTTCTTCGATAGAGCGAGCTCAAACCATTCATGACTCTTCTGAGGCAATCTACCTGTTGACTCTGGAGTATATAAGAAAGAAGGATGCAGATTCGTTGTACCCAGTAGCCATTGAAGACCTTCGCCAGCCGCTTTAAGCTTGCAGGTGTACGCAAGAAGAGCTGTGCTCAGGGAGCCGGAAGGACGAAAGAATGCTGACAACATCACCTCCCCAATTTCTTTCTGATACCTGGAAGCGTATTTCACCTTCTATCAAAGCCACCTTCTTTTCCTCCTTAATCCTTGGTCTGGTGGTGCACCTGTTTGTATTTACCAACCACCTGCCAAACCATGACGGAATTCATTATTTAGTCTCAAACATTGATGGAGCTGATTCTGGACGCTGGTTCTCGTTTTTTCCTGCTCTCTTATCGAGCCCATTCAGCCTGCCGTGGGTCAATGGCTTGCTGAGCATTTTGTACCTCTCGTTTGCTGCCTGCCTTGTTGTGTCCTTGTTGAAAATCCAAGAGCCGCTTTATTGCGTCTTAATCGCAGCCCTGATGGTCAGCTTTCCGTCAACCACCAGCATCTTTTGCTTTCTACACTCTGCTGATGTTAATTTCTTTGGGCTGCTACTGGCATGTCTTGCAGCTTATCTTGCCTACCGGTTTAAGTATGGCGCTATTGCTGCGGTGTTTACCCTGGCTCTGTCGCTTGGCATCTATCAAACATGGCTGGGGCTTTGTGCTGGACTATTGCTTCTAGCTCTGGTCATCGATGCACTCTTAAAAGATGAGCCAATCAAAAAGCTTCTGATACGAGGCTTTAAATATCTGGGCGTCTTGCTGGCTGGCGTTGTGGTTTACCTCCTGATAATGAGGATGTCGCGACCCGATGGATTAATAGCCTACATGGGTTTAGACAATATGGGACAGATACCTCTTGTTGACATACCCTCTTTGATCTACAAAGCCTACGGGAGTATGCTCAAATACTTTTTCCTTGACACCTGGGGCTTGCACTATTCGTTTATGGCTGTGTTATTTGGTCTGCTTGCGATAACTGGATGCTTTTTGCTTGTTTTACTGTGTAAGCAACGTGGCCTTGCAAAACAACCCGGCAAGCTTGTCCTTCTTATCTTCTTGCTTGCGCTATTTCCTTTGGGCTGCAATATCATCTATGTACTCAGCCCAGACTATGTACACACTCTCATGGTGTATCCTACGGTGCTCGTATTGATGCTGCCGCTCGTGCTCGTGTCACACAAGCAGTCATTAGCACAGCAGCCAAAAGATGAAGGTTCGCTCATTACTCATGGCAATACTGCCCTTGCACGTCTACCTGCGCTCGAAATACTTGCATCGTGGTTCATAGTGGGAATCGTTGTGGTAACTGTTTTCAATTATGGCATCGTTGCCAACAAGAGTTACTTTAAGCTCAACATTGGTTATGAACAGGCCTATGCGCAGTCAATCGGCCTGACCACTCAGATAAAAAGCCTTGAGGGGTACACGCGCGATACCCATGTGGTGCTGGTGGGACGATACAATCACGGCATTGCCAATTATCAGCCGTCTTTGCCCGAGATAGAGAGCTTTGGCCCCACTGGCACCTTAAGCGGTGATAATCTCATTGCAGACTTTAGCTTTCATAGTTTTCTTACCAAGTACCTGGGCTTTCCTAATCCAATTACGTATCACTTTGATGCGGTAGTCAGCAGCAAGGATATTGCCGCTCAACTCAAGGAGTTGCCACTCTACCCAAGCCAAGGATCGGTACTCTTTATCAACGACGTTATTTATGTTAATTTGTCATATCCAGCCGAGTAGAGGGTAAAAACATGGAACATCCCCTATTGATATCAATCATTATTCCTGCATACAACGCAGCAGAACATCTAGATGCCAGTCTTGGCAATGCACTCGCTCAATGCTCTGGCGAGGTGGAGGTTATCCTGGTTGATGACGCAAGCACCGATGCTACCCTGGAGCTCGCACAAGAGCTCGCCAAGGATAGCCCCTACGCCACCGTTTTAAGCCATGCTGAAAACCAGGGTCCGGCAACAGCACGTAGCACTGCTATCAAGCAGGCACGAGGCGAATACTGTCTTTTTGTAGACGCAGATGACGAATTGTCGCTAGAGGCATACAAGGTTCTCTCAAAAGAGATACGGTTCAAGCCAGTTGATATTTTGCATTTTCCCATGGAGTTTGAAGTGCGGGGCAAAATTGCTGAATCTACGGTGGATCACATGCAGCGCTACTTTACTCCCCCCAATCAGCAGCTGCTAGGGTGGCAAATTGCAGAATCCGCCTTTATGCACTATGAACACAGCTGGAATCTTCCTGGCAAGCTGATTCGCACAAAGCTCTGCAAGCAGGCTCTGGAAATGATGCCCAAAACCAACGTCCTATTAGGCGAGGATCTTCTCTTCTACTTCTTTATTGCCAGTCTTGCCGAGTCTTATCGGGGCATGGCTAGTAAAAGATTCTATAAGTACTGCTATGGCTTGGGGGGCAGCAACAGGCACTCCATAGATCTGGATCAGTTTACCCGGCGCTTCGTAAACACTGCCGAAATAACCAAGCAGATTGATCTTGCCATGCAAGGCAAGAATAAGGCTTCATCCTATGAACGAGTTCTTGCCTCCATTAGCAATCATTTGCTGGGCGAGACCATGGATGCTATTTTTACCCTGCTGCCACCTGGGGACAGAGCCGCCGGTTTGGCCTTGGTGCAAGATGCCTGGTCTGCCTCTGACCTCATATCATTTGTGGGTAAGTTTGCCTGGAACGACCCCTATTGGGCGAGCGAATTGCTTGCCTGCGATCAATGGGGGAGCGCCAGGAGCAACGGCTACAATCAAACTGCTTGCTATATGCCACAATACTGCCCTGAGCAGCTGCAAGCTTACTCCCAAAAGTCCAGGGAGGCAGACACTCATAGAGCCAGCATTCTCTTGCTTGAGGAACCGCTCGCTTTTAGTGAGGCCTGCCCCAGTGACTTCCACCTGCTGAGCGTGGCGCCGAGACTACCTTATACTACTGCTGCTTCTTATAAGAGCCGTGCCCGCGTGCTCGAAGAATATGTTGCTCATCACCAGATTGGCCAGGTAATACTCCTGGAATACTACGACCGCCTGTTCTTTTGGGATGTGGCGCTTTTGAGCCTATTGGGAGTAACGGTTGTTGACAGCAAAGGCAAGGAGCTTAAGGATACGCTGAGCTCGCCAGAGCTTCTTAAGAAGGCCTTGCGCAAGGGAAGATCAGGCGAGTGGCAAAGCAAGCTCGCAGCCAGTAACTTTGCCCGTGAGCATCTGGGTCATGAGTTTGCCCTGCGAAGCTACAGACTACAGGCATTGCCAACCAGGCAGAAGTTCTTCTCAAAACACCCTCAACTAAAGAAAGTTCTCACAAGACCGTACAGGTTCCTTATAGGGATACTGGGCAAGCCCTAGGAGATAAGATAATCATGTACGAAGCTGGCAAAAAGATCTCTATCATCATATCTGCCCAAGCTGAGGGCATCTTTGTTCACAAGACTATTCTCTCTGTTAACGAAGCTATGCGATCCCTGGCGAGTGAGGTAGATTTTGAGCTCATACTTCTAGTAGATAATCCCGATGATAAAACCAGGGAATACCTTGCTTGCAACAAGGAGGGCTTACTGCAAAACGTGCAGATAGTGGTCAACGAGCCCTCAGACCAGGGTCTATATTGCCAGGCGGCCTTTGATCTGGCAGAGGGTTGCTACGCCATCTTGCTCAAGGCAGGCGATTTGCTGGGCAGCAGCTTTCTCAGCACTGTTGTCAAGAGCCTGTTTTTGCCTGGACAGGCACACAAGTCCCGTATCTTTCACCCAGAGTATCTTGTCCACTTTGGGTGTGAGGAGTGGCTTGAAGTACTTGATACGAGCAGCTTGCCAGAACAAAGCGCGCTGCTGGCAGTCTACGATAACTACTGGGGCTCTATCATGGTTGCCCCTCGAGAATTACTGGTATCAAATCCTCGCCCCAGGGCGGCAGAAGGCCTGGGGCACCTTGAGTGGTGGCTTAATGCTACTGCCATAGCGCAAGGTATAGAGCAGGTAGTTGTGCCACGGAGTGTGTGCTTTGTGCGCGAGACAAGCTTAAGCAATGCCAGGACAAGCAGCTGGCGGCCTCCTCAAGTTCTGCCAAACAATAAACTCTTTTCTGGCGCGCTTCTGCGTGGTGAGCGCAAGGAAGAGGTAGATTACTACGGCATCTTGGAAAATAGTCGCGTGAGCAAGCTACGCAAGCTCAAAGACTTCGTTTACGGAAGCTTTCCCTCTCTTTACCTGAAGCTCTACCATGATATTAAGGTTCCTCAAAAACTAATGCAAAAGCAAAGAGCGCTCGGCTTGCCCGAGTGGGCCGTCAATCAGCTGGACAGCGGCATTGAGCTCAAAAAACTGGGCAAAAAAGATACGCCTCAGTGGCTTTTGGACGAATGGATGCACATGCATTGGCTTGATGCAGCGGTAATTCCGCCAGACAAGATGCCCAGACCCATCGCCTTGAGAAACAAAAAAGATGAAACGCAGCTGGCAATTAAAGTAGGGGAGCAGTTTAAAAACATGCTCTCGCAGCTGAGGCATAACAGCTATGACTATGTAATGATACTGCCGTGGGTGATGGTGGGAGGCGGAGACAAGTACTCTTTGGAAATGCTCAATATGCTCAAGAAGCTCAGGCCAGACAGGCGCTATTTGCTCGTGGCAACTCATTACGCTCAAAACGGCTACATTAACAGGCTCGACGAGGACATTGACTTTGTGGACATAGGCAACATTGCCATAAGCTCTTCTTATAGGGTTCAACTCCTTTTATTGGAACATTTGGTAGAAACAGTCAAGCCCTCCTATGTGCAGGTCATCAATAGCGAGCTTGCCTACGATTATCTGGTGCGCAATAAGCAGTATTTAGCCAGTCAAGACATCTCGGTCATTATCACCTCGTTTAACATGCGCATTGACAAAGGCTTTGCCTCAAGCTTTACTGTTTCGCATGCGCCCCAGGTGCTTGAGCAAGCCACCCTGGCAACCAGCGATAATTTCGAGACCTTGAGGATATGGCAAGAGGATTATGGTATTAATGAAGATCGACTGATGTGCATTCGCCAAGGCGTTGAGTTTGCTCAAAATGAAGGGAGCGCCATCAAAAAAGCAGGCTCCAGGCTCAGGGTGCTGTGGGCCTCGAGACTCGATGCTCAAAAGATACCAGAAATAATTCCAGATATTGCCAAGCAGGTCAGCAGCTTTGCCGACATTGATATATATGGATACTTTGCTGATAAAAAGTACAAAAAGGTAATGAAGCACCTGCCAGGAAACGCACGCTACAAAGGCGAGTTTTCGGGTGGTTTGGCAGCGCTCAACAAAGAATCTTATGACGTGTATCTCTACACTTCCAGCTCTGATGGCACACCCAATGCCATTCTTGAGAGCTTTGGCATAGGCCTGCCCGTGGTTGCTCCTGCCGTTGGTGGCATTTCTGATGTAGTCATTTCTACCAAGACGGGAGTTTTGGTTAAGGACTATCTCGATGCCTCTGAGTACGCCGAGGCTTTACAGACAATGAGGGACGATGTACTGAGGCATGAACTTGCTCAAGCGGCACAGCAATTCCTGCGAGAAGAGCTTTCGCCAGAAACCTTTATGGTCAACATGCAAAGCTTTGCCCAGCGGATAGGCCTTTAGTGAGCGCCAAAAACGTCATGCAGTGTACTAGTGCTAGTAGTTGCACAGATAGGCGCGGTTATCCACAAAGACAAGCTGTTCATCCAGTTGAAGCGTGTCCCAGTCCTTGCCTGCAAAGTATCTATCGTAAACAGAATCATCCATTGAGCCCAGGTGGATTTCTCTCTCGCCAAATAGGTTGATAAGGTTAGAAATACTCCAGCCTGTGTTGATGGCCTTGGCATTGCTTTCATAGGCAAGGTATCTAATACCCGGGTAATTATAGGTGGGGTTTGTGTCAAGCCTATTGGCAATCGAAACCACCTTAATGCCTGTTTCTTCTTCATAGGCAGTAATGCGTGCGTTTATCTCTCGGGCAACCATGGCATCGGCCGTCTGAGTGATTTTGTTATCGGTAGACAAATCGGAGACAACCACAGTAACCGCAAGAAACAAAAGTGAAGTGGCGGCAATTGTTGTCATTGTTGCCAAGCGTGCTCTTGGCGTTGCATTGCCTTTCTTTTCGCCACTCCAACCTTTATGCAAAAGCAAGGAGGGCAGCAATAAAAAGCAGCTTAACACTGCCCAAATGCCAAAAACGCTTCTGAATGGCATCCACAACACCTCAGCAATTGTGTGAATAGCAAAAACGCAAAGATAGCAAGCTACCAGGGCTAACAAGAAACTGAGCCTGAGCTTGAGAGGCTGCTGCATCAAAGTAACATAGGTAGCGATGGCCATAATGCAGAGCAGAAGGCAAAAAGGTATCAACACGCTTGAGCCTAGCGCCCACTTGAAGTAATGAGGCTGCGCAATGAGAATCGATACAATGTTGGCTGCAATGCTCATTGGGTTAGCAGTTGTTGTTCCATAAGAGTACGCCTGCCCAAGGAAATGAGCATACACCTGCATAAATAAAACTTGAAACAAGGCAGCGCCCAGAGCCACTCCAAATACCATTAACCAGTTGCGTAAAAAAAACTTGGCAGATTGCAGCTCAACTGCCCTCAACCATACCAGGATACTTGCCAATGCAAAGAAAATTCCGAGATACGCTTGGTAAACCCCCAAAGCAAGTATGAGCATGAGCACCGAGAGCAGTTTCATTGCCCGTTGCTCTTTAACAAAAAAACTAACTGAAAGCGCAGTTAAGAGGCTACCAAACGCTACGAAAAGAGCACATTCTGGAAACAGCATCAACTCCATGATGAAGGGGTTGATGAAGACAAGTGCACAGCCAAGATTAATGGCCAGGGCATTGCCAAGGGAGTCGCTTTGCATACGACGTATGAAAATCCTGGCAATAATCGTGATTGAGCCTGCGCTGGACAAGATCATGATGATATAGAAGATCTGCTGACCGAGTACGATATCAAAACCAAAAAGCAGCTGGGCACCTCTCAAGAGGCCAGCTGTGTAGCTGGCACGAGTCAGGTAGTCAGCCCATAAAAAAGACTCCAGATTCGTTGTTAAATGAAAATAGGAATCTACAGAAAAGTGCATACGCAACACCAAGGGGGCCAACATGATAAAGGCCAAGACAGTGTTGGCAGCCAGCAGGATTATCATTTGACGTCTTGGCGTAAGAGACTGCCAAAGAGCTAACGTGGAAGAGCTCTTGCTCATGCTAGTGTTTGTGGCGTGCATAGGCCTCCATTCTTCACTGTGTTGTCTTAGCTGCTGGCATGGGAGCTTAGAGGTTACTGCTCAGTTCCGGGCAGGAGCCTGAGCAGTAACGCTTAGTGTACCACTACTCCGAGCAGCAAGCTGTGCTCTCACAATAAATAGGCACTGTTATGATAGAGTGGATTCGTGTAAACGATTGTTGAGAAACGAAAGGGCGCTATGCTTTCTGGGCACAGCCAAAGACATAAGAACGTGCAGCACATGAAAGAGCAAGTTGAGTTTTCCATCAAAGAAAACACCAAACTGCTCAACATGCTCAGTGGTCAAAACGAGCTGTCTTTTGACCCGCCAGCCAAACAGGAACAAGCTGGTGCCCCAGCGGGCAGTGCAGTTGCAGACAGTGCCTCGCAGACTTTGCCTCAGGGCTTGCCTGCTGCAACCTCAGCTTTGGTGAGCATCATAGTGCCCGTGTACAACGCAGAGCGCTATCTGAAAAACTGCTTGGACAGCCTCAGGGCGCAGAGCTTGGAGGCCATAGAGATTATTTGCGTTAACAACGGCTCCACCGACGACTCTCTCGCTATTTTGCACGAGTACGCAGAGCTTGACCCTAGAATCATCGTGATTTCTCAAGACAATCTCGGGCCTTCTGCCGCACGTAATGCAGCTCTGAGGCGTGCACAGGCTCCCTATGTTATGAGCTGCGATGCAGATGACAGTTTTGACAGCAATATGTGCCAAATGATGCTCAATACCCTTGTGAGAGAGGATGTCGATCTTGTCATTTGCGGCATGCGCGTTATCTATGATGTGAGCGAGAGGATGCCAGAAAACATCAACGAATCCTACCGCTTTAGATACTTTGGCAAGCAAGTGGTCACTTTCCAAACCGCATTTTCCAATAATGTTTCTGCGTGTAACAAGATTTTCAAGCGTGAACTTATAGACAAATACGAGATTGACTTTCCTGAGGGCCTGCTCTTTGAGGATGCGTACTTCTATGAAGCCTATATGACTGCCGCTCAAACTGTCTACTTTCTTCCTGTTCCTCTCTATAATTACCTACGCCATGACACCAGTATCATGTCGACTGCCTACACCATGCAAAACACCTCAACAGATCACCTTTTGATAGGCTTTAGACTTTGGGATTTCCTGGAAAAGAACACGCTGCTCGATAGCCACGGTGAGTATTTTTGGAGCAGATTTAAGCAATATGCCACCTTTGCCTTTAAGCACTCCAAGGGAGCAAAATATGCAGAGGCAAAGCGCCTGGCGCGTGCATTTATCAAGGAGCGCAAGAGTAGTTTTAATAAAGCATCTTTCAAAACCCGTACGAGCATCATCATACTGCTCAATACTAAATTCAAGGTGCTCTACGCAATCTACTGCCTGGCTCAATGGCTTACCGGCAAGCTGTCGAGATCTGATGCGCCTTACAATGAGCTGATTGGTCTGATTAATCAAAACCTGGCATTAGAGGCGCAGATAAAAGAGTTGCTGACAGAAGATGCCTATCGGGCAGGTTAGCAGTTAGGAGAAGAGTTGATGCAGTCAAGAAGATTAATACAAGGTGCCAGTGTATTGGTTACTGGTGGAGCTGGCTTTATTGGGAGTCATTTGGTAGATGCCTTAATTGACCAAGGTGCAGCAGAGGTAGTGGTTGTTGACAATATGTTCTTGGGCAAGCGAAGCAACCTCAGCGAAGCTATTGAGCGAGGAGCCGTGCTTTACGAACAGGACGCAGAAGAACTTGAGGCGCTCACCAAGATTATCGAGCATCACAACATAGACATTGTCTTTAACCTTGCAACTAAGGCACTCATCTATTCCTTTATAGACCCCTTGGACGCCTATATGACCAATGTGGTAGTAATGGGCAACTTGCTTGAGCTTCAGCGCAGGGGCGCTTTTAATACTCTTTGCCACTACTCCTCGTCTGAGGTGTATGGCACTGCGTATTATGAGCCTATGGATGAGCAGCATCCCTATAATGCCACCACCACGTACGCCGGAGGCAAAGCTGCAGCAGACATCATGCTCAAAACCTGGGTCAACATGTTTGACCTTGACGCCTTTATCATTAGACCTTTTAACAACTATGGACCACGCCAAAACTGGGAGCCGCCGCTGGCTGGTGTAATTCCCTTGACGGTTAGTCGCATCATGAAAGGCGAGGCACCCGAGCTGCACGGCAGCGGCAAGCAGAGTCGTGATCTCATTTATGTAAGCGATACCGTTGATGCTACCATCAAGCTCTTTGAAGTCATGCAGCCGGGTCGAGAGGTTAACGTCTCTGCTGAAGGCACCATTACCATGGAGGATCTCATTGCCAGGATTGCCAAAGAAATGGGCTATGAAGGTGAGACTGTGCGCGTAGATCGGCGTAAAGCAGACGTAGACTGTCACAATGCCACTAATGCGTTTTGCAAGAGCTTAATAGAGCTCAACATTCGCAGCATTGATGAAGGTTTACCCCAGACCATCGCCTGGTATAAAGAGAATCTATAGTGAACTCTAAGGATACACCAGAGCTCAGTCCAATCCAGTTGGACGCGACTCCAGCAAAGAGGCCAAGTTGGTATGTGTATGTGATGTTACATGGCATCATTGTTATGTACACGCTTGCTGCCATCTGTTCAAAGATGGCAGCAGGGTATGCATTTGGCTCCCTGCCCTTTTTTGCCTGGTATGCCGGCGTATTGCTTATCCTCTTTCTCTATGCCATCGTTTGGCAGCAGGTGCTAAAACGGCTTACGCTCACTACGGCATTTGCCAACAAGGGTGTCACCGTAATTTGGGGCATGCTCTGGGGAGCGTTGATCTTTGCCGAGCACATCAGCATTTGGATGATTATTGGCGCAGCCTTGGTGCTTGTTGGCATCATCTTGGTGGTGAGTGCCGATGAGTGAGCTTGCACTCTATATTCTCATAGCCGTAGGCTCGGTAATACTCAGCTCCATCTCGCAAATGATGCTTAAGATCAGTGCCAACAAGACCTATCCGAGCAGAGTAGCAGAGTACCTTAATCCGCTGGTGCTTTCTGGGTACACCATTTTCTTTCTTACCACTTTGATCATGGTGTATGCCTATCGCGTCATCCCCTTGTCTATCGGGCCCATCATAGAGGCCTTGGGCTATGTATTCATTGCCATCATTGGCTTTGCCATTCTGCGAGAGAAAATCACCAGAAAAAAGCTTCTCGGTATGCTGCTCATCATAGCCGGAGTAGTCATGAGCTCAATTACCCTATAATGCTATGCGTACCGTTTAAGGAGAGCAATGAAGCCCGATTTTTCCATCGTAGTACCTGCCTACAATGAAATTGAAAGCCTGCCGTCTTTACGCGCAGCAATAGACGAGTATATAGAGCAAGCTCCTATGTCCCTCCAATTTGTTTTGGTAGATGATGGGTCAATTGATGATACCTTTGGCGTCCTCAGCACCTGGAGCCTCAAAGGAGCACGCCTTAAAATCGTGAAGCTCTCTAAAAATTTTGGCTCACATGCAGCTATTCGCGCAGGCATATTTCATGCGGATGCAGACAGGGTCATGGTGTACTCATCGGACATGCCCGAGCCTTTGAGCGATGCTACACTCTTTTACGAGGGTCTTCAAAGTGGGGTTGAGCTGGTATACTCGGTTCGAAAAGACTACAAAGGAGATCTGGGAAGCAGAATTTTCTCAAAACTGATTAACCGGTGCATAGACAAGAATTATCCTACCGAGGGGCTCATTTGCGTTGCCTTTGGCGCCAAGATAAAGCATGAGCTCAACAGCGATATCGAGTCCAACTCCTCCTTTTTCTTTCAATTGTTTCAACTGGGATTTGAGCGCTTGGGCGTTCCAGTTTCATACAACGATCGTGTGATAGGTGTGTCAAAGTGGACTTTTGCTAAGAAAATTAAGCTGTTCATCGACAGCTTTGTGATGTTTTCCTTTGTTCCCATAAGGGCTATATCTGGAATGGGCGTGGTTCTTTCGGCCATAGGAGTCGTCTGGGCTTTAGCAATCATCATTGCGCGACTGTTTAACCTTCTTGAGTTTGAGGCGGGTTGGCCTACGCTTTTAAGCATTCTTTTGATAGGCTTTGGAGTTACCAATCTCTCTTTGGGTGTAATAGCAGAATACCTTGTACGTACGCTTGATGCTGCACGAGGCAAAAAGACCTTCGTTACCGACTGCGTCATCGTCAAGCCAGGAGACGGCGCCCTGTAATCAATCCCAATCGTACTTCACGCTGCCGTTTGTGGATACATTAACTCTGCCGACTACCTTGGCGGGCACGCCGAGGGCAATCGAGTTGTCGGGAATATCTTTGTTTACGAGGGCATGAGAGCCAATGAGACAGTGCTTGCCAATGGTTACTCCCGGGTTGATTACGGCCAGGGTGCCAATGACGCTGCAGTCCCCAATAGTTACAGCTCCGGTAGTGCCCGTATCACGCCCCCCAGAAAGGTAGCGCTTTGAGGAGTCATGGGTGTAAATGCATACACCGGCGGCAATGGTTACCCAGTTACCAATGCTCAGCTTGGCATGATAGCCATCGAGTATGGTGTTTGGTCCAACCCAGACATTCTCGCCAATTTCCACCTCTCCCAAGACCAGTGAGCTGTCGTACACTGAGCTTGCCGTACCCGCCCCAAGCTCAGCGGCCTTAGAGAAGCGATCAAAGAGAAGCTCGCCCGTGGGTACCATTCGATGGTAGCGCTCTCTCATTTGTTGGCGCAACACCCTGAGCAGTTCATCAATTTCGTGTTGGGAGCTCATTTGTCCTCCTTGAATCAAGTCTTACTTGCACTTGCGATATAATCAAATGCTAATGATAGCGCATGTTGCAAGGAGCGCTGGTTTTGGTAATAAGACAAAAGAAACGCAAAGGCAGGCTGTATGATTAGACTAGTAAAGCCCTATATCAGCTTTGAAGATGTAGAAGATAACATAAGAGAGATTTTTGCTTCTGGCATACATACCAAGGGTGTCTATTCAAAGCTCTTGCCTCAAAAGATCAGTGAGTACACCGGTGCCAAGCACGCCTTTCTTACGACTTCTGCCACTACGGCTCTTTCGATGTGCCTCAGGCTTGTGGGAGTTGCCAAGGGTCAAGAGGTCTTCATCTCAGACTTTTCATTTCCAGCATCTGCTAATGTGGCTGAGGACCTGGGTGCAATCTCGATATTAACCGACGTCAGTTTGGACACTTACAATATGCTGCCAGATAATTTGCAGTCAACTATCACCCGCAATACAAAGGCTGTCATCTTTGTGGATGCCTTGGGCAACCCCTCTGGTTTACACGAGATAGCAGCCATCTGCCGCGAGCACAACATCCCCTTGATAGAAGACGCTGCCTGCTCTTTTGGCAGCAGCATAAATGGACAAAAGGTGGGTAGCATTGCCGACCTTACCTGCTTTAGTATGCATCCCAGAAAGCTGCTCACTACGGGAGAGGGCGGTGCCATAACTACGAACAATGACGAGTACGCCGAGGCGCTCAAGATAAAACTCAATCATGGCGCAAACGATGAGGGCAGCTTTGTAGATTATGGCTTTAACTATCGCATGCCCGAGATTGCCTGTGCCATGGGCTGTTTCCAGATAGACCACATAGACGAGGTGGTCAAAGAGCGACGTCTGCAATACGAGATGTATTGCGAGCATCTTGTGCCGCTGGGATTCAAGCCCCAAATAGAAGAGGGTGGAGCCTACGCTAATAGACAAAGTGTGGTATTAAGCGTGCCTCAAGGAGTAAGTCGCAACGCATTGATAGCAGCGCTCAAAGAGAGGCAGATAGAGTCAACCTTAGGTACGTATTGCCTCAGTGCCACCCCCTATCAACGGGATCAATACGATGAAATTCAGCCCAATGCCTACTGGCTCGAGCAAAACACCATCACCTTGCCCTGCTACAGAGGTTTGCCGCTTGAGAAAGTATGTCAAGCAATAGAGGATGCCCTCGTTTCTTTATAGTCTTGTTTATTACAACGAGCATCTTGCAAGGAGCAAATACATGCAGTTTATCGACCTAAAGAGTCAGTACCTCAGAATCGAAGATGGTGTACAAAAAGCAGTATCAGAGGTGATAGCAAGTCAGCAATACATTATGGGCCCCCAGGTGCAAGAACTTGAGCAACAGCTTGCATGCTACGTTGGCAATACCACGGTACTCAGCTGTTCAAGTGGCACCGATGCCCTGGTCATTCTGCTCATGGCTTACGAGCTTGAACCTCACGATGCGATCTTTGTGCCCTCGTTTACCTTTTTTGCAACGGCCGAGAGTGTCTCCCTGGCTGGGGCAACTCCGGTTTTTGTAGACTCTGACCCTACAACCTTCAATATCACCTCTGAGACCCTGAGCTTGGCTTATGCGAAGGTAGTTCGGGAAGGTAGGCTCAATCCTCGTGGAATCATTGCCGTTGACCTTTTTGGGCTTCCTGCCAACTACGAGCAGATTTGCGCATTTGCCGAGCAACACGATCTCTTTGTCGTAGAAGACGCTGCGCAGAGCTTTGGCGCGCAATACCTTGGCAAGAGGGCTGGAAGCTTTGGTAATGCTGCTGCCACCAGCTTCTTTCCTGCCAAACCTCTCGGAGCCTACGGCGATGGCGGAGCAATCTTTACTCAAGACAAAACCTTGCTTGCCGCTTGCGAGTCAATCAGAGAGCACGGCAAGGGTGTAGACAGGTACGACAACGTACGCATAGGGCTTACCGGAAGACTCGACACCATACAGGCAGCCGTCTTGCTCGAAAAGCTGAAGATATTTGACGATGAGCTGGAGCTGCGCAATCAGGTGGCAGCTGCCTATACCGAGCGTTTAGCCGACGTCATCCAAACTCCAACAGTGCCAGAGAATTACAGCTCCGCGTGGGCACAGTACTCTCTTCTTGCCAAAAATCAAGAGCAGCGAGAGGCTATTATTGAAGCGCTTAAGAATAAGGGCATTCCCACGGCGGTGTATTATCGTGTGCCTATCCATCTCCAAACGGCGTACAAGCAGCTTGGCTACCAAGCAGGTAGCCTGCCTGTGTGTGAGGACCTTGCCACCAAGATGGTCTCGTTGCCTATGCACCCCTACCTCAATACAGAAGACATTGCCCACATCACCACAGAAGTAAGGAAGGTGCTCACGTGAGTCCAGTAGATATCCCCCTCAAAGTTGGTGTAGTTGGCACGGGAAGCATGGGGCGCAACCATCTGCGCCTGCTTTCGGCAATGCCCCAGTATGAGCTGATGGGCTGCTATGATGCCAATGCCCTCGTAAGCGCAGGGTACGCCAGCCAATACGCCATAACCGCTTATGAGAGTGTCGATCAACTCCTTGACGAAGTAGAAGTGGTGCATATTGCTGCTCCGTCTTCGCTCCATCATGACCTTGCCGTTGCTGCTGCTCTCAAAGGCTGCCATGTTTTGATAGAAAAGCCACTGGCTCTCACTGTGGCAGAGGCGCAAAATGTCATTGATGCTTGCCAAAGAGCAGGGGTCAAGCTCTGTGTGGGTCATGTGGAGCGCTTTAACCCAGCCATCACCTCCCTCATGTGCATCGTAAAGACTGAGGAGCTCATTGCTGCGGACTTTAGGCGTATGAGCCCTTTTTATTCGCGAATCACGGACACCAGTGTTGTCATGGATTTGATGATTCACGACATCGACATCCTTAATATGATCTTTGATGAGCCTATCAAGCATATCCATGCGCATGGTGCTTGCATTTCTACCGACAAAATCGATTATGCTCAGGCGCTCATCACCTTTGAAAGCGGCCGTCTGGCCTCGCTCACTGCGAGCAGGGTTACTGAGTCAAAAATCAGGAAGGCAAACATCAGCGCCAGGAATGCCTTTATAGACGTTGACTATCTGGCGCGTACCGTAGAGGTGTATCGCAAAACACAGTTTGATTTGGACGTGGGTTACCCGGTGCAGTATACCCAAGAAAACATCATCGAGAGGGTGTTTGTGCCTATTGAAGAGCCTCTGCGAGCCGAGTTTGAGCACTTTGCCCAGGCAATACAGCACGATACTCCCATTGGGCCATGCGGCATCATGGGCAAGCGAGCCCTCGAAGTATGCCAGCACATAGAAGAGCTTATCATTGGCACAGGAGGTGGGAGCTGATGACCCAAAGCAACGTAAGTACGCTTGCCTTTGTTCATGAGACTTCCCTGGTAGACGAGGGCGCCACTGTGGGTGCCGAGACCAAAATCTGGCACTTTTCGCATGTGTCTGCCGGAGCTTGCATAGGCAAGGGCTGCAATCTTGGACAAAACGTCTACGTTGCCAATGATGTGATAATTGGAGACAACTGCAAGATCCAAAACAATGTGTCTCTCTATGACGGTGTACGCCTTGAAGACGAAGTGTTTTGTGGCCCATCGTGTGTCTTTACCAATGACTTTTACCCCCGAGCGCACGGCGAGCAGGGCTGGACCATAGTGCCTACGCTTGTAAAACGAGGGGCTTCAATAGGTGCCAACGCCACCATAGTCTGCGGCAACACGGTGGGGGAGTATGCCATGGTAGCAGCTGGTGCGGTAGTAGCCCAGGATGTGCCAAGCCATGCTTTGGTGGTGGGCGTACCAGCCAAGCAGATTGGTTGGGTCTGCACCTGCGGCAAAAAGCTGGAGCATACCACGAAAAGCCAGTATTCCTGCGCCCGGTGTCAAAAGAGCTATGAGTTTTAATGTGCTCACGAGAGACACCGTTTGCAAAACCAAGAATGCGCCACCGCAAAAAGTGCTTGAGCAGCAATGAGGTTGTTATTACCAGACGTGTTACTATTATTAATGCGCTAGCATAGTCTAGTGCAATGTACGTACAGCGATTATTGGAGGGTGGAAATGAGATCAAAAACAACAGGTATCAATCAAAACATACAAAGAAATGCATTGTCGATGAAAAGAGCCCTCAGCATAGCGCTGGCGCTCTTTCTAACATTGAGCTTTTTACCCGCTGTGCCACTTGCGGCACTTGCAGACGATACTGGGCAGCAAGGACTTGATTCAACCCAAGGGGAGCAGCTTCTCCTTTCAGAAAACGACCCTGATGGAAGCGTTGAGCCAGGTACTATAGAAGGTGATGACCCAACGGGACTGCCTGAGCCCGAACTGCCAGTATTTGGAGAGCCAGAAGGGCCCCCAGCGGCAAATGTGGAGGATGAAGGCTCAGTCAACCAGGGTGATGATACAGCGCTTGCTCACCCGGCAGCTGAGCCCTTAGAAGAGCAGCCTGAGGCACAAGAGCAGCACTTGGCAGGAGAGCTGAATGCTGGAGACGCATCCAACAGAAAAACCAGGGAAGCAGAGCTCTTTGCAGGGCAACTGGAGGCTCTGTCAAACGGTTCTTCTAAAGTGACACCCCTGTCTATTACCTCGCCAACGCTCACTCCCAATGCGTGGTGGAACGACTATACAAGGTATTACCACAGCGATCCTATGTGGAGCTTCCTCACAGCCTTGCCTTCGGGCAAACTTGAGCGTGTTGAGTGGGTTCGTACTGCAAACGCATATCGTCTCATCGTAGAAGAGTATTCCTCGGCCTACAAATTTCTTTCTGGCAAGGAAATTGCCACCAGCACCTATAGGCCTAGTGATCATATAGCAGGGCAAAGCATTTTATGGGGCGGGTTTTACTCTGGAGCCTCTTTTAACTTTGTAGTTACCGGCCAGGCAAACGATGCAGAGAGTAACTCGCGCACCGTACTGAGGGTCACCAAGTACACAAAAGACTGGAGGTACCTTTCAAACTATGAGCTCAAGGGTGCCAATACAACAACACCCTTTAAGGGGGGCTCTTTGCGAATGACAGAACTTGGCGGCAATCTCTATATTCGAACAGCTCATGAAATGTATACCCATACAGACAGTTATAAGCACCAGTCCAACATGATGGTGGTGGTCAATCAATCCAGCATGCAGTTGGTGGACGCGGAGTATGGGGTTTTGAATATTGCCCAGTCCGACTGGGGATACGTTAGTCACTCTTTCAATCAATTTATCACTTACCTGGGTAATACACTTTACTCTTTAGATCATGGTGATGCCTATCCTCGATCTGCAGCTCTCAAAATGGTGCCAAGGGGGCCATACGTTGAGCTGCTGAAATTTAGTGGACAGATAGGCGCCAACGCAACCTTTGCAACCCTTGGTGGCCTGGAAACCTCCAGTGCACGACAAACCGTTTTGGCCGTGGGAAGCTCTGCTAAACAAAGCCTGGTAACCACCACTGCCAACCCGTGGCAACTCAGTCATAACGTTTGGCTCACCGTTTCCACTGCAAATCTTGGCACTACGACCACGATTCCCATTACCAAGCACTCGGATACGGGCTCGGTAACGGTGACCACTCCGCAACTTGTTAAGATCAACGAAGACAGATTCTTGATCATGTGGGGAGAAAACGTCCAGAGCGTCACGGCAGGCAGCATAGCCAATGTGAACTATGTCTTTATTGACGGAACCGGCAAGAAGCTGTCTTCTGTCATGCGCACTACGGCAGACTTATCGGACTGCGAGCCCTGTATCATCAATGGGAGGGTGGTATGGTACTCCTCAGCCGGCAAAGCGCTCACAAGCCCGGTCTTTTACTCCATAAACGCCACCACCGGCGCGGTGCCACCAAAGGTTGCCACCACGGCAATTCCCCTGAGTGCCGGCGCTGGCAGCACGGCTAACTTCAATGCAATTCAAAGCAAGTCTTTCAGCTTTAAGCTTGCAGCCACAGGCACAGCTCCCCTTAGCTGGGTTGTCAATTCGGGCAGTCTGCCTCCCGGGCTCAAGCTTGCCAGCAATGGTACGATTTCTGGCACGCCCACCAAGGCAGGGGCCTATAGCTTCGTCGTAAAGGTCAGCAATACCGAAGGCAGCCATACGAAAACCTTAACCATAAGGGTTGCTCCGCCGCCGCCTCAAAAGCCAACCATTACTTCCACTACGCTTGCCGGTGGTCAGGTAGGTGCTTCATATAAGCGAACTATCGCTGCAACTGGCGACAAGCCCATTACCTGGACGCGCAGCTCTGGAAGTCTGCCCCCAGGGCTGAAGCTATCCAGCGGAGGTGTCATCTCTGGCACTCCAACCAAGGCGGGCACCTACACCTTTACGGCAAGAGCTGCCAATGCAATTGGAAGCACCACCAAGACCCTCAAGATTGTAGTAACTCAAAAACCAAAGATTACTACTACTGCGGCTCTGGATAATGGCGCCATAGGCTTACATTTCAAGAAGACTCTGGTGGCATCAGGCACCAAGAACATAAGCTGGAAGCTCACCTCAGGAAGCCTTCCTCCGGGCTTAAGCCTTACGAGCGCTGGTGTTATCAGTGGCAAGCCTACCAAGATTGGCACCTACACCTTTACGGTGAGGGCCACCAACAGTATTGGCCATCACGCTAAGACCTTTACCCTCAAGATTGTGAGGCCAAGTATCTCTCTCAGTTACTCCACACATGTACAGTCGGTTGGCTGGCAGCCCTTTGTCAAAGAAGGAGAGATGAGCGGCACGTCTGGGAGAGCGCTACGTTTAGAAGGTATCAAGATTAACGTGCAAAACACTACAGGCGTATCCGGTGGCATCAAATATGCCACACACGTGCAGTCGATAGGTTGGCAAAAGCCCGTGAGCCTGACAAGCCCCGGCACAAGGAATTCGGCAGCAGAAGGGCCCATGAGTGGCACTTCTGGAAGAGCGCTCAGGCTTGAAGCAATTACCATAGAGCTTACCGGAGACCTCAAAAAGCACTACGACATCTACTACCGCGTGCACGCGCAAAGCGTTGGATGGATGGGATGGGCAAGAAACGGAGAGCAGGCTGGTACTGCTGGACACGCTTACAGGCTCGAAGGCATACAGATTCTGCTCGTGCCTAAGGTGGGTGGCAAAAAACCAGGAGATGTTTATAAGGGCATTACCACACCACAAGGTGCGCCGCGCTTTGTAAAGAAGTAAGAGTAACAACCACAAAATGAAGAGATAAGCCCCAAACTGTGTTAAGCTTTCTTTTTAGGCATACACAGAGGAGACGCACAAGCTATGGCTGGAGAAATGAATTTGGGGCCTTACGAGCTGCGCGGCGAACTTGGTCGCGGGGCAATGGCAAAGGTTTGGAGAGCATGGGATCCCAAGCTCGAGCGCGAAGTTGCCATAAAAGAACCACTCTTTGATGAAAGGCTCGCCGAAGATGTCATAACCGAACTGAGCGCACGGTTCATTAAGGAAGGCAAAGCAGCAGCGCGCCTCAATCACCCAGGCATTGTTACCATATATGCGGCAGATGTCTATGACAACAGACCAGTTATCGTCATGGAAATTATCGATGGAATTACGCTGGGCGAGATGCTCCAGGCGGGGGCTCTTTTGCCCCAAGTGACTCTTGACGCGCTTGGGCAGCTCCTCGATGCTGTGGGTTATGCTCACTCTCAGGGCGTAGTGCACAGAGATATCAAGCCAGACAACATATTTGTTACCAAAGATGGACGCGTCAAATTAAGCGACTTTGGCATAGCACGTATCGAGGACAGCTCCCAAACCAAGGCAACACAGATCGGCACCATTCTCGGAACCCCCGGCTACATGGCTCCTGAGCAGGCTACTGGCTCTCCCGTGGATAATAGAACCGACCTCTTTGCCATTGGTACCATTGCATACGAAATGCTCACGGGTAAAAACCCCTTTGGGGCAGGAGACGGAATCGACTCCACGGTCATGCTGTATCGAATCGTTCACGAGCCTGCTCCAAACCTGCCTGACGTTGCCAGCGAGGGGCTGCCCGCCGATATTCGCCCCGCCATCCTTGCTTCCCTCAACAAAAACCCGCTGGAGCGTCCTCAAGACGCTGCCTCCTTCAAGGCCATGTTGCATGGCGCGCCTGCTCCTGTAGCCAGCACCCTGCCTGCGCCTTCTCCCACCTTGCTGCAAAAGCCAGCTCAGTCAAAAAAGTGGCTGCCTTATGCACTTGTTGGCGGCGTTGGAGCGGTGGTTATTGCCCTGGTACTTATGTTTTCCAATCCTTCGGGTGGATCAGGTGTAGGTCTTGTTACAACTGACTCGACACCTGCACCCGTATCACTGTCAACAGATGAGCAGCCAGAAGAGCAGGCTAACAATCAAACAGACAACACCGCAAGCGATGCAATAGCCGAAGAAAAGGAAAGCTTCATTCTTACCGTTGCTGGTGGCAGGGTAGCTCTTTATAGAGAGGACGAAAAAGGCACGCGTAACCTTGAGTACATTACCAGTATAGAAGTGAGCGGGCTCAAGCCAGAAACGGCTAGTCTCCTGAGCGAGGGAGAGGTAGTGCCAGACCTTAAAACAGCAGAGGCAGTCATCGAGTTATATCAAGCGGAGTTTGACTCCAATCAAGTGGTGTATGAGAGAAGCTTTGTCGTTGTTCCTGGACTGAGAACATGGGATGAAGCAAGAGCTTACTGCGAAGGCCAGGGTGGAAGACTCGCCTGCATACATAATCAAGATGACTACAACAAAGTACTTCGGGTAGCCCAGGATGCTGGATACAAGGTGTATTGGATTGGAGCATATCTTGACGGAGGCAGTTTTTACTGGGTCGACGGCAGGCCGATGACCTTTACTGCCTGGGCAGCTGGTGAGCCGAATAACGACGGAGGAATAGAAAACCGTGCCGCCTTGTTTTACGCTCGTGATATGTGGGCCTGGTATGACACCCCCAACGACTTAAGCGCTACCTATTCGTCAAGCACCGTAGCCCTCATCATGGAAAAAGAACTTCCTGTACAATAGTCGCGCTTAACGAAGCAATCTCAATTGTCGCCCTGATTGTCGCGTTTTGCGCAGCAAAATTTTGCAGGGCCTACGAGCTAGCAAAGAAACCCCCTGTCAATCCGCTTTTACCTAGCGCACAAATAGCTCTCCCAAAAACTTGAGCTTAGTGCGCAATACCCTGCGGACCGATTGATCAATTCTCTCCTCGCTGAGCGTTTGATTGCTTATTGCCTCTAAAACGCCTTGGTAAGCAGCACCAAGGTCTGGCGACATCAACGCAATGTCACACCCTGCAGCCAGAGCCAAAACAGCGCTTTGAGAGCTGCTGTAATACTCAGAAACAGAGGCCATTCCCAAAGAGTCGGTGATTATGAGCCCCTCGTATCCCATGCTCTCTCTGAGCAGGCCTTGTACTATCTCGGGGCACAGTGGCGCCGGAGTGTTACTACCTGTGATAGTGGGCATAGACAGATGGCCTACCATGATGAAGGGTATATCGGCATCTATGGCAGCTTTAAAGGGAACCAGCTCTACTTCGCTCATTTCATCAATGGATTTGAGTGAAGTAATCGACACATCGTGACTATCGCCTTCTGCGGCACCTATGCCAGGAAAATGCTTGGCGGAGCACATCATGTTAGCCTCAATAAAGCTCCTCACTTGTGCCTCAGCCATGCTCGCTACCTGGTCTGCGCTACTGCCAAAGGAGCGATAAAACATAACATCGCTATTGGGGTTGTTGGCTATATCGCATACTGGAGCAAAGTTAACATTAAAGCCCAGCGGATTGAGGTACTCTGCAATTACCGTTGCAACACTTTGGGCAAACCCAGGATCATTCGTTGCGCCAACATCAGACATGTTTCCCACATTGCTGACCCCAAAACCAGGAGAGCCACCAATTCTTGATACGGTGCCGCCCTCCTCATCAACGCATAAAAAAAGAGGAATTCCGTTGGCATCCAGTGCATACTGCATGGTATTAGAAAGCATCTCGGTTGTTTGGTTTGTGTCAATGAGGTTGGGGCCAAAGTAGATGAGTCCCCCAATGGGCATATTAAGCAGCGCATCCTTCGTCTGAGCCCCTGCCTGAATGGCAACGTCTACACCAACAAGGCTTTCTGGACGGGCAATAAAGAGCTGGGCTACTTTGTGCTCGAGACTCATACCATTCATGATTTCTTGAATGCGCAGCTCAATCTGATCTTGCGCAGTGGCATTGAGTCTTTCTTCTTCGGCAGGAGATAGCATCCCCTGTGCTCCCTGAAGACTGCCTGAACCATGAGATGCGTTGCCACAGCCAGAGAGCACCAGCCCTGCAAAAGCAACTGCTCCTGCACAAGAAAGGACAACAAAGCTTCTTCGGTCAACATGCTGACGGGGTTGACTTGCTGCTTGCTTACAATTCTTAGTATTAGACATTATCAGAGAGCCTTTCTTCTTTTACCGCCCATGAACAGACAATAAGAAACACAAAATGAGGTTAAAAGCCACAAAATGACCACGGCGCTCATTCTAGACATAAAAAAATGAAAGGTCAAACAGAGGTGTCAAGGAATAGTCTTTCTATCACTGAAGTAGTTCAGTCTATACATCGTCACTCTGGGCTTGACCCGGAATCAATAATTCATGTTGGGAAGATTGCGGCTCGGAGGCCGCAATGACGGACAGAGTGCGAGCAGTAACCTATAGCAAGCTTTACCTCAGCACCTTGCCTTGACGCGTGTTGTATTACCGAGCCAACTGTAGCACGAGAGAATAATACACACATAATGAAGATGGAAACCCCATAATGTGCTAGACTTTTCACTTTGAAACTTTCAGCTTTGAAAGGGCACATTGGTCAGCTGTAGCTTATAGAGAGCGCTACATTTCTTCAGGGAGGAGATATTAATGGAATCTGGACAAACTTTTATTGAGATCAACTATGACTATGCTTGGGTGAGAGCAGCCATAGAACAATTGGCAACGTATGGGTGGTTATTTGAGTGGGGCATGTATGTCTTCCTCATCGGCGCCTTGGGAATAGCATTCTGGATATTCTTTGACTCAGCCAATAAGAACAAAGGCGCAGAGGCAATGGCACCGCGCATCATGTCAATGGTGGGCTTCTTCCTCATCATCCCCGCCTTTATTTTTCGCTTTACGGGAACCTCTGATGGCATAACCAGGCTGGTTAGGCTCAATGCAGAGCAAGGCGCTCCTTATTATTCTGACATTGCAATCAACGTGAGCCCTCAAATACCTTTTAACGTTAATTGGCTGGTCTCGGGTTATGGCTCGGCTATTGCCCTTCTTGCGCTATTGGGTGTATTGGTTGCTATTGCTGCAATGGTGCTCTATGCCAGCAAAGTGCAGCGTGCTCGCCCCTCAACAGAGTTTATGGGCGCCCTCAACAACAAGTTCACCGACTTGGAACGTCAAATGAGCTCGGTCAAGTCCGCTGTTAATAATACTCCTTCGTCTGCTTCAACCATGGGCGTAGGCGGCGGTGGATCTGCGAGCCCCAACATAGCTGCAACCGTCATAGACAGACGACCAGCTGCTGCAACCATCATAGACCGTCCCAAAAGCGGTGCTACTCTCAATGTCATTAAAGGTGCAGAAAATGGACGCTCCTTTAATCTTCCACAAATGGACGTAGTCATTGGGCGTGACCCAAAATGCTTTGTCCCCCTTACCGATGGCAAGTCTTCTAGGCAGCACGCTAAGCTGCTCTACAACGGAGGCAGCTGGATGCTCGTTGATCAAGGAAGCGCTAACGGCACTTACTACAACAGCTCGCCTGTAAGCGGACAACAGCCCCTTGCCAGCGGTGACATCATCGGGATTGGCGATACTGAGCTTCAGTTTAACAATCAAGGCTAGTAGTATGCCTGGTGTTAAATCAAGGGGCGCAATAAGAAAAAGCATCAAGGGCGGCTTGCATGCCTTCATAGCTCTCGTATTAGCTGGAATGCTGCTCATGAGCATGAGTGTGCCTGTAACTGCCTTTGGCGCAGATGATGATGCAAACGAGGAGCAAGCACCTGCAGCAGCAGGAAGCGTCCCCTCAAGCAGTGCTTCTTCTCCTGATGCGCGGCCATCAGTATTACTCGTAGACGCCTCGCTAGGCGATTTGGACGACTTTAGAGACTATTGGCTGGGAAACACATTTGAGATAGTTGCTCAAGACGACGAACTGGTCTTGATGACGGCAGCAAGCCCGCTTTGGTGGTCTGGGGGTGATGCCCCAGAGGTTTCAAGCACCGCTGTCGAGGACTCTGGCGAAACCCCGGACACTACTCAGAGTGCCGAGCGCACAGGAAATGACAATGCGCCACCAACCTACCTGCTCGGTAGCGAAGCTGGAAAGCCCTTGACGAGTGAGTCTATTGCCTGGGCCTTAGACAGTATTGCTGAGCTTGCCATCAAAAGAGAGCAGCAAAGCAAGACGGTTATAGTTGCTGCGGGCGCAACTGGCCTGCAAGCAAGGATCTATGCCCAGGACTTGGGAAGCATTCGTCAGTCCGACCGTGCAGACCTGGTTGGCTTGGTGTTTCTCGGAACACCTCACTCGGGCTACAGCGTAGCAGCAGACTACTCCACGCTGGAGATCTGGGAGACGCTCGCAGCCTCTGCCGGTTTTGAGGCTCAAGACCTGGCTCCACAAAGCGATTTCTTAACCAAGCTCAATGACACACCCATGCCAGGCGTGGTGCAACTGTTACAAATTCAGGGTCAAGCCTCTAACTTTGGCTTTGGTACAACCGATGCGGCAACGGTTATATCTGATATGAGCTGGCCGGAAGTCAGCGCTCAACAGCTTTCAACGGCTAAGGTTTCGGCAACCATATCTCGTGGCATTGGACTTGCGCAACACTGGGGCCCAGCTACACACGAAAACACCTACGGTGCCAGAGCTCTTGATGCCAACGCAGTTTTGCGTTTGCCCAACTATGTGTCTTACTTCACCTCACCAGAGGTAATGAAAGAAGTGCGTCAATTCTATGAAGCTAGATTTCCGCAGAGCACGCCGGTAACGCATGTCAGCTCTGTGCTTGTGCTGGACACCTCGGGCTCTATGCATGAAGTCTTAGAGGATGGTGGAACCAAGAAAGACGCAGCCATCAGCGCATCATTACTGTACCTGCAGGCGGTAGATTTTCGCAGCACGCATCCCTTTGCCGTGCCGGAAGACGTAACCGTTGTCACCTTCAATCATGAAGTGGCCACCGTTACTACGAGCTATGACGATGCAGCCTTAAAGGCTGTTGAAGGCATTGATGTTCCTTTTTACGCAAACACTGACATCGGCCTCGGTCTACAGACGGCACTTGCAGCAATGGCTAACAAGCCGCTCAATGCTGAGCAGCAAATACTATTGCTCTCAGACGGCATCAGTACCGTGGGTATGAACAATAGCGAGATACTCAGCGGCCCAGTTGCAGAAGCAGCACGCAGGGGCGTTGTAATTGACGTGGTTGCCTTAGGCAATATGGAACAGTTAGATGTTGATTTTCTTCAACAAGTTGCCTCAGCCACCGGCGGCGTGCTCTACCAGAATCGTGATATTTATGGGCTGATGGTCAGCTTTTTGTCTTCACGCTATACCTCCTTAGGTCTTCAGACGCTGGAGGCAGAAGTAGAGCCAGGAGCAACCGTACTCACTGAACTGGGCACCCTGGAAGAAAACATGAGGTCTTTTGAGATTGGAGTGCTTTCTGAGGGAGAGCTGCCACCCTGGAAGCTTCTTTTAGATGGAGAAGAAGTTGAGGTAATTGCTGACTCAAACAATGATAGCACCTATGGATTCTTAAGCATCAATCTTGATTCGCCCGCTGCTGGAAGCTACGCAATTGAGATGAAAGAGGTTGCCGGCAGGGTTCATGTTTTTGCTGTGGGTCAGATGGGTGTTGCTGAGAGGGTCAGCGGCGGTGTTCAGGCCGTGGACAACTCCTTGCTCTTCCTGGCTGGTGCCGGTGCCTTGCTACTGCTGCTGGTTATTATCGTAACTGCCAATGGCTTGGCTCAGGGCAAGAAGAAGAAGCAAGCTGCTCTTGCTGCTCAAGACCTGCAAAGCAAAGTTTAGGCTCAGTTTGAAGGGTTGTAACACAAGTGCAAATTGCAGGAAAATCCATTGCAGGACCCAGACCTCTCAATGAGGATAATTACTACTACTTTGACTTTTCAAAGTCGCCCACACAAAAGACCTTTACCAATGGCATTACCGCCTTTTTAATGGTAAGCGATGGCATGGGAGGTCATGAAGGCGGCGACGTTGCCTCAGCAATAGCCTGCAATGCGGCTGAAAGCTACATGAACTCTCTGCTGGCGCTGGAAGGCGACTTCATTGAACTTAATGTACCCTTTGCCCTCAACGAAATAGTTGCTACTGCCAATGAGGCAATTGCCGAGTACTCTGCAGAACACAACATGCCCAACATGGGAGCCACTTTTGTAGGTGCATTTATCGGTACTAACAAGACCTGGATTGGCCATGTGGGAGACAGTCGCGCCTATAAGATCAGTCGCGGCAAGATGACGCAGCTCACCAGGGATCACTCAATGATAGGCAAGATGTTGGCCGACGGCTTGCTTACCGAAGAGCAAGCGCAGCACCACCCCAACCGAAACGCCATAGAGCGTGCCCTGGGCTTTACCGATGATGGCCCAGAGATCAATGAACTCTACTTTGGTCGAGGCGAGGCCTTGCTGCTTTGTAGCGACGGACTCTCCTCGATTGTATGTGCAGACGAAATGGCACAATGTGTTTTGGTGTCTGAATCTATTGACGATGCAGTAGACGACTTGCTCAGCCTGGCAGAGAAGAAAAATACCGATGACAACGCCACCGTGGTCATGGCTACACGCAGCTGGACATCAATGAAGGCTCGCGCACCAAAGCCGAGTACATCAGGCAAGCTCGCAGGAGGCGTTAAGCTTGGAAAGCTCTTCTCAAGCTCTCGCAGTAAAGTCATTGCTGCCTTTGCCGTGTGCTTATGTGCTGCAGTGATAGCCCTATTAATCATGACTTTTGCTTCCAGCGGAGGAGGCGGCGGCGGTGGCGGTGGTGGAGGCGTGATGCCTGTAACCACTGTTGCGGAAACACAGCCTGCACCAGAGGGCGGTGAGGAAAACTCCACCGCGGATTCCACGGAGGTCGGCGCTGGCAACCAGGAACCAATCATTGCTGAGCAACCCAATCTAGCCTCATTACAGGACAATACCAGCATCATGAGAACCAAAAAATCTCCAATGATAGACGATAACCCCTATCTACAATTCGTCAATACGGAGGGTGAGCTCAAGCAGTTCCCTCGAACTGGAAATACTATTGGCGGGAGGTTTAATGGCGTTGATCAGCAGTTGTTTATATCCCTAGAAACTATTGAACTGGATGGCGACCACTACCACGTATTAGCCAAAGATTATCTCCGATCCGATAGCGATCTCCACAATCAACTTAAGGCGCTTCTACAATTTCCAGCAAACCTCGGGTCTCTTGACACGCTTAAAGTTGAGTTTCTGGTCATTGACACAGAGTACATTGCGAAGTGACCTCATGATCAGCATCGGAAGATATGAGATTCGTGGCGAGCTAGGCAGAGGTGCCATGGCAGTTGTCTGGGACGCCTGGGACACCGTATTGCTGCGCAGCGTAGCCATCAAAGAGCTCCTACACCAACCCGATGCCAAAGAATGGCTGGCAGAAGAAATGAGTAGCCGCTTTGTTCAAGAGGGCAGGCTGGCGGCTCGCTTGGTACACCCCAACATCATTACCATACATGAGGCTGATGAGATAGATGGTAGATCCATCATCGTTATGGAAAAGCTCGAGGGCACTGTTCTTTCTCAATTGATTGACCATCACAAGCTCTCCGCAAAGCGCATCTGGGACATCCTCAGCCAACTTCTTGATGCCATTATCTATGCTCACTCATTTGGTGTTATTCATCGTGATATCAAGCCCGACAATATATACGTTACCAATCAAGGCCTGGTAAAGCTCACTGACTTTGGCATAGCCAGCCTCTCTCAGGTACAAAATAGTAGTGACAATCTCTACATCACTGGCAGTCCCGGCTACATGGCTCCCGAGCAGGCCGAGGGCAAGCCCACCGATGTTCGTACCGATCTGTTTAGCTTTTCGGTTCTTGCCTATGAGATGCTACTGCTTCAAAACCCCTTAGGGGCAACCTCTGGCTCGTCGCGCGAGGAAATACTTCTGCGTACCAGCGCTGCAGGAGACCTCAAGCCGTTTAAGGAGATTCCTTTAATCAGCGCGGTCATCCTCAAGGGCATGAGCAAAGATCCAAAGGATCGCTATCAAGATGGAGAGAAGTACCGCAAAGCCCTGGGCTCGGCCTTCGAGCGCGAGCAGTATCGATTTTTGGCTCAGACCAAGGGCAAGCCCTTCGTGTTGGAAGGAGCTGCGCCTGCACACTTTGATGCAATACCCGTTAAGGTGCCTAAGCCCAAGGACGACAAAGGCAGGCTGCTGCTTATGGGCACAGGCGCTTTGTTTTTAGTAATGATTTTTGGTTTGCTGGCCAATAGTGTGCCGGTGAGCCTGATTGCCATTGTTGCCCTCGTGGGCATCTTAGGCTATTGGATGTACAACAGCACCAAGACAGATAAAGGAGGTCAAGACCCGCTTGTAGGACAGGCGGTAAACTCAAGGGGCGCGCCACCGTCCAGCGCAAACCACACGCCACTAGAGGGCAGCCCGCTCTCGAATAGTTATGCGTCACCAGGAGCCTCTCTGCCTGAGGCTTCTGGCGATGCACACACTATCAACGTCAGTGTCAACTCTATAGAAAGCGGTGCGCACCACTGCACACTGAGCACCCCTATCATCATTGGGCGCAATCGCCAGATTGGCAGCTTAACCCTCGATGACCCAGTCGTCAGTCGCGACCACCTCATTATTGAGCATTGCAAAGGCAGGCTAGTGGCACGAGACCTCGGCAGCTTCAACGGCACACGTATTAACGAGCAGCCCCTGACAGGGGAGCGCATGCTACAGCCAGGAGACCGCCTTGGCCTTGGCTCATCAAGCATAGAAATCCTCTAACAACAGCGCGTGGAAGGACAAGAGGAAAAGAGATGGAAAAAAAGAACAACAACACCATTATTTGGGTAATCGCCGGAGTGCTCTGCGTAGGAGCACTCCTCCTCTTCGTAACCGCCAACACCGGCGGCGGAGGCGGTGGTGGTGTATCTGGCGGCGCTGGAACTCCTGGAGAAGGAGCTAACATGACTTCGACTGAAAACAACAATACATCTTCCGATGGCACTCCAATCGACTGGGTCAACTACGGCGATGAACCCCTTCCTGAGGAGTTTGCCCCTGGTGCTTTTGGCGACCCAATTGATGCAGAAACATCTCTAGATGTGCCAACGGTCACAGAAGTGAGGAAAGGTCTGGAAAATCGCGGTCTTGAAGACTTGCCATTAACAGTAGACTTTGCCATTGATGGCACTTACTCCCTTCCAGTTGAATTGAATAGCGACTCGAATGACAAGTACCCTTCTTATACAATCGATTACTTGTCCAGTAGCGACATTACTTGGGTAATCTACGTTAATAATGGCTACTATCTTGCACGACCCTTGGTAGAGATTGACACCGCTACACCGATTGTCCTCTCAGAATCCGATTATATTGTTGGTTATAACGGTGATGACAATACTTTTGTGACTTCTAATCCTCCTGCTGACCAAATGATTGTGGTAAAGGTCGACCGTATAGACAAGGCTACCTTGGACGGATACACCTTGGATGAGCTAGAAAAAGTTTGGGGAGCGCAATGAAGTTAAAGTCGCCCCTATGCTGCCTTCTTGCAGCAGCTTTAGTAATAACGCTCACACCCTTCTCTCACTTGGTGTCTAGCGAAAAGGCTTATGCAAACAACGGTAACGACAACTCTGGCAGCGATACTATCGTAGTTTCGCTAGGAGACTCTTACTCATCTGGTGAGGGCTGCGAGCCCTTCTATGGTCAAGACGGGTCTGAAAAAGAAAAGGCAGTGAATCACGACTTTCTGGCTCATCGATCTGAAAAGGCTTGGCCCGGCTTACTCACAGTTCCAAGTCTTTCGCAAAATGCTCCAACAGGGCAATGCGTCAGCATACAGTTAAGTGAATACAGAGACAATAATTGGTTTTTTGCTGCTGTATCCGGTGCAGAAACAAAGCATGTCTACAAGTCTACGCAGGAAAAGAGGTATGCTAGGAAGCTAGTTTTTAATCCTCCGGCGGTAGACTTGCCACATCAGTTAAAGGTTATCTCTCAAAACAATCTGCATGACAAAGTAAACATTGTGACAATGACAATAGGTGGAAATGACCTCGGCTTTGGAGATGTTATTGAAACAGCAGTTAAAGACTTACGAGGCGTAAGGGGCGGAAGTCTGTATAAAAGAGTAGATAAAGCACTGGAGCTCTATAACTCTGAAGTAGCAGGCAGGCTGGAGACCACCTATAGAGAGGTGCAGCAATCAGCAGGAGTTCAAGCTGCGATTGTAGTTGCTGGATATCCAGCGCTAATAAATGTTAACGGCTCTGGTGGAGTATTCTCGAAATATGAAGCCTGGAAAATTAACTCAGGGATTGCCACAATTAATGCCAGGATTGACACTTTGATTACGAAACTACGAGTTAACGACAAACAGAAGCTCAATATTTACTTTGTGTGTGTCATGGACTATTTTGACGGCAAAGAAGCGTATACCGCTGACCCATTTATCAATCCGATTTACTACTTTGCAAAAGACCAAGATCTTACTTCAGGGGTAAGCCAGTACTCCATGCACCCCAATAGATTTGGTCAAGAAGCCTACGCTGAGGCTGTCCAGAAGCAAATTGATATATTACTAGGGGCGAAAACACCCTCTTCAGGCATCCAAGCAACCTCACTGGTCTTTGACGTCTCTGGCTCAATGGATGAATTTGCGGGTGCCAGTGGCATGAGCAAGCTCCAAGCTGCGAGAGACCAAGCAAGAGGCTTTGTTCACGGCATGAGGTCTCTTGCAAACTACAGTGGGCATTCTGCCGATGTAGGAATAGTCTCCTTTGCATCCGACGCTCGCGTGGAGCACAGCCTCAGCTCCGACTACTCATCCTTGGAGCATTCCATTAATTCGTTGAGCACCTGGGGGCTCACCAACATTGCTGCGGGCATGAATCTGGGAATCCAACAACTGGAGGGCTCCGATGGAGACAAGGTGATGCTCCTGCTTTCCGATGGCTACGACAATATGTCAAGTTATGGCGAGATAATGCAGGCAGCTCAAGATGCCAAGGACAGGGGCATTAAAATTTACACCGTTGGTTTTGGCCTACCAGGAGACCTCGACACAGACTTGCTCCAAGAGATTGCCACCCTCACTGGTGGCTCATATTCCTATCAGGACTCAACCAACTTAATACATGCATCAGTAGGCTTGTTTGGCGATATGATTTATAACCAACTGGCCGTTGACCATGATATCTTGGCAGACGAAATGGGCGATGTTGCTCAAGATGAGACGGTGCAGGCGGCAACGCTTGCGGTAACAGAAAATGGCAGCTTGCAAACCTTCTTGTATTGGCCGGGTAGCGAGCTGGTTTTGGAGCTTCACGACCCCAGTGGCACGGTAGTCAAAGAGGGATATCCCGGCTACACCATAGATGATAGCTCCATACCCATACTGGCTACCGTTGAAAATGCCAGGCAAGGGGAGTGGACGCTCTTTGTGCACGGTAAGGAAGTCTCTATGCCAAGAGAGCCATACTATTTGATTAGCGCTTTTCAGCAAAGCCCCATCAGGGCAGCTGTAGGTGGCGGCGGCGGCATGGGAACAGACAACGGCGGCATGCTCATGGGGCTTTTGGTTGCCGTGGCAATTATGGGAGTGGCAGGTGCTGTGTACTTGAGCCGCAATAGAAACAAGCAGGTGACCCCAGAAGAAATTTTTAACAAGAAAAGCCAACAATAGGTAACTATTGAGGCATGTGATAAAGCAAGAAAAAGAGAGTAAATGCTATGGCAAAGTCAAAAAAGACACGAAAAAAGAAACAAGAGAGTCCTGATAATCTTGAGAACCAAGGGGCTGAGGTAACTCCAGGCGAGGAGTCAGTTGGCACCGAAGAAACTCAGGCTCCGGAAACTCTCGCTGAGGATGCTCCGGCTGAGGATGCCCAAGATGAGGGCGCATCAGAAGAGGAAGCTCCAGTAGAAGAAGCCCCAGAGGAGGAGACTTCAAGCGAGGAAGTTCCAGATGAGGAAGTTCCAGATGAGGAGGCTCCAGCTGATGACTCTCCGGCAGAGGGAGCTTCACAAGAGGAAGCTCCAGTTGAAGCAAGTCAACTTCAGCCAATGCATTCGGGCACGGGCTTCTTAGGCCCCTACGAACTGCGTGGTGAGCTTGGTCGCGGTGCCATGGCTATAGTCTGGCGAGCCTTTGATCCCAAGCTCGAGCGAGAGGTAGCTATCAAGGAGCCCCTGTTTGACTCACGTCTTTCCCCAGACATTGTAGAAGAAATGAGTATGCGTTTTGTTAAGGAAGGTAAGGCGGCAGCACGCCTTAACCACCCTGGCATCATCACGATATTTGCGGCAGACGTCTATGACGGCAGACCAGCCATAGTCATGGAGTTGGTTGAGGGCAAGACACTCTCCGATGTGTTAGACAGCGGTGCTCTAGAGCCTCATACAGCGCTGGCCATTTTAGACCAGCTCTTAGAAGCGGTGGGTTACGCTCACGCACAAGGCATTGTGCATAGAGACATCAAGCCAGACAACATCTTTTTGAGTAATCAAGGTCGCGTCAAGCTCGGCGACTTTGGTATAGCCCACATTGAGGATAGTAATCAAACCAAGGCCACCCAAATAGGCACCGTGCTGGGTACTCCAGGGTATATGGCACCCGAGCAAGCTACCGGTTCAACGGTCGACAATAGAACCGATCTCTTTGCCATAGGTACTATCGCACACGAGATGTTTACCGGAAAGAACCCCTTTGGCGCAGGTGAAGAAGGCAATACAACCGTCTTGCTTTATCGCATTGTTCATGAGGAAGCGCCGCTCATTCCTGACTATAACGTTCAGGGTTTACCTCTGGATATACGCCCGGCAGTTATGGCTGCCCTGGCCAAGGATCCAGCTCAGCGCCCGCAAACTGCTCAGGTCTTCAAAGAAATGCTTGGAGGCGCCGCCCTGCCAGCTCCTGTTGCCGTTGCAGCATCAAGCTCAAAGTCAAAGTGGCAGCCTTTTGCCCTGGTGGGCGGTATTGGTGCTTTAGCTATTATCGCAATCTTCTTCTTTGCTAATAATAGTTCGGGTGGAGGTAGTGGTGGATACATAGCTCCGTCTTCGTCTGCTCCAATCGAAAGAGCCACAGATGAGGCCGCAGATGCCGGCGCAGAGAGTCTTACAGACCAACAAGATGTCAAAGAGACCCTTGACTGCGAATACTTGATACTGGGCACGGGCGAGGCATGGGCTTCTATGGCCTTGTTGGCTGCTCAAAACAACGGCAATAGCAAAGTAATAGCGATATCGTCTGGATCAGAAAACACCAGTAACAGCGAGCTGACAAAGATGATTAGTAGCGCTAAGGGTTTGGGAGTAGAGTTTATCTTTAATGCAGAATTAGTGAATTTTGACATCGAGCAAAGTATAACTGGCTCACAAATCACCCAAGCTCTCTTTGAAGATAACACCGGCAGGCAGGTTTTAGTCAACGCCAGGCAAGAGGTTGTCGAAATAAGTCCAGCGGACGAGCTGGCTTACGTTGAGTCACTGCAAAATATGAATACGTGGCCGCCAAGCAATGGCGACTACATCGTAAGGATGGCGGGCTTTCCTGATGATGTGGTTTTTGTGCGCAGCTCGCCCGATGTGCAAGGTCCGCCTAGACAAAACTATGGTCACAATAAAATAGCCTACCTTGGCAACGGAGACCGTAGGGTAATTCTTGTAGCAACAGGACAAACGGTAACAGGCAGCGATGGCCATCAGTGGTTTGTAGTAAAGATTCCGCCAGACTTCCGCAACAGTTCCAGTCAGTGGCAACACTTTTCTGGCTTGCCCATGGAGGGCTATGTGCGTGCAGATGTTGTCCAGTTATTGAATCGCAACAGGGATGGCACCCCAGATTGGTCAACGGTGAGTTTATCCTAATGAGCACACAAGAACAGAGAGGCTATAAGCCAAAAAGAACGAGCGGCTATGCTTCGACACAAACACGTGAGACCCCCAAAACGCCAAGCAAGGCTCCCGAGAGGCCAAGCAAGGCTCCCCAGAGGCCAAGCATTATACCCATAGGAGCATTTGCCCTTTTGCTTACCATCGTTGCCCTGCTGATCTGGCTGGGGCTTTCGCCTGGAGGCGAAGAACAGGTGGTTCCAATACAAGACACTGTTCCACCACAAAACGCTCTTGCTGCTTCGGATATCGCGGACGCAGTTGAAGAAGAGGACAGCAGAGATGAATCAACGGATGAAGAGCCTAAAACGCCTTTGGTCGATGAAGCTCAGTATCCCTACTACTACGAGGAGCAGCTGGCTGGTCGCTATGAAGCCTTTGCAGCGGCGCACCCCGAGATTCCCCTGGATGATGTCTACTGGATGGTTGGGTGCGATCTGGACTCTCCTCCCTATGAAAACGTGCAGCCTGTTTCAGACCCTCATAGCATACTGGCACTGGTCAACAAGCATTACTACCTGCCGCAGGACTTTCAACCTCAAAGCATTGTGCGGGTAAGCAATTGCTCAATGAGACAAGAAGCAGCTACTATGATGCAGGAGATGATTGGTGCCGCAGCAAGCGAAGGCATAAACATTTGGGTTGACGAAGCGCACCGCGGTTTTCCTCGCCAAGAGTACCTGTATCAGAGTTATATAAGTCGAGACGGCCAGGCGATGGCTGACACCTACAGCGCAAGGCCAGGTTTTAGCGAACACCATCTAGGCCTTGCCGCCGACATGGTCTTGCTCAATGACAACTTCAACAATACTCCAGAGGCCATATGGATAGCAAATAACTGCTGGAAATTTGGATACATTGTTCGCTACACCGGCGAAAACACCCATATCACTCAGTACAAGCCGGAGTCGTGGCATGTGCGCTACATAGGCGTGGAGGCCTCTCAAACCATGCGCGAAAACGGCATTCTGTCTTTTGAGGAGTACTGGGTAAAGTATATTAAGTATTCTCCGAGAGGATAGTGGAGCATTGGAGCAAGGTAATTTCATAGGCCCCTACGAGCTGCGTGGCGAGCTGGGTCGAGGAGCCATGGCCAAGGTCTGGAGAGCCTGGGATCCCAAGCTTGAGCGCGAGGTTGCCATCAAGGAGCCGCTCTTTGATGCGAGACTCGGAGAAGAAGTCATTACCGAGATGGGCGCGCGCTTTGTTCGCGAAGGTGTAGCTGCTGCTCGACTGAATCACCCCGGCATTGTTACTATCTTTGCTGCTGATACTTATGATGGCAGGCCAGTTATAGTTATGGAGCTCGTTGAGGGCATGACGCTTCGAGAGATACTTCAGACTGGGGCGCTTTCTGCGCAAGTAGCTCTTGACGTGCTCGACCAGCTTCTTGATGCTGTTGGGTTTGCTCACTCTCAAGGAGTGGTGCATCGAGACATCAAGCCAGATAACGTCTTTATTTCTGAGAACGGCAGAGTCAAGCTCAGTGACTTTGGTATAGCCCGCCTTGATGATACTTCTCTCACAAGAGCCACCCAGATGGGCACTGTGCTAGGTACTCCTGGCTATATGGCTCCAGAGCAAGCTAAGGGCGAACCTTCCGACAATAGAACAGATCTCTTTGCCATAGGCACTATTGCCTATGAGATGCTCACTGGCTCAAACCCCTTTGGCGCAAGCGGCGATTCCAATGCTGCTTCTTTGCTTTACAAGATAGTGCATGAACCCATATTTGAGTTGCCTGCAGCTGCAAGCGCAGGTCTCTCTTCTGACATTAGACCTGCCGTTCTTGCAGCTCTCAATAAGGATCCCCTGGAGCGCCCACAAGACGCTGCATCATTTAAGGCCATGCTACACGGGGTTCCAGTGCCCACACAGCGTAAGCCTGGTGCCTGTTCATCTTTGTCCCCTCTGACCGACCCAACAACGTTTTCGCCCTCTTCCAGAGCTAAGCAAGCTTCAGCAAAGCTAACCGCTTCAAAAAAAGCACTACCCCTGGTTATTGTTGGCGGTGTGGGGGTGCTGCTGCTCACAGTGATACTGGTTAGTGCGTGGCCTGAGAGAGGAGGGGGTGGTAGCACTGCCCCGGTAAACCAAAGTGGGGGCCAAGCAACCAGTACTCAATCATCCGGACAAGAGAATGCGCCAAACGAGTTTGTGGGTCTATTGCCCAACAGCGACTCCTCGGCGCTCATGGACGTATCTGTTGGAGATGTCATCCACTTGGGAGAAGTCAACTTTATCGACTACAGAGGAGGAGCTTTTTCTGACGATATAGGGTGGAGAGTGTTAGCCATCGAAAACCAACGGGCATTAATTATCACTGAGCAGATTATCGACGAGCGATGGTACCATGACGACTTTAGCAGCAGTACTTGGATCAGGTGGGAGAAGTCAGACCTACGAAGATGGCTAAACAGTAGTTTCTACAGTGGATTGCCAGCGGGTGTACGCTCAGTGGTACTCGAGGTAGAAAACCAGAACCCTGTAGTCATAGACGATATAGAGGAATTTGCAACGAGAGACTACGTTTTCTTACTTTCTATAGACGAGGCTGAGCTCTACTTTTCAACAGAGAATGAACGACAGGCAACAATAAACTTTTCTGACTACACTTTAAACCTTTTTGCTAACGAGCCTCCAGGAAATGGCTTCACTGGTGTCAAGCAAAATGAGGAGTATTGGTGGTGGCTGCGAACCCCGTGCACACCAAATTCATATGGATACGAACACTTGGCATGGGTTGAGGGCAATGGTGAAATAAGGAAGGAATCATTAGTGGCGGGCTTCTTTTCTATGCCCGGTGTTCGCCCGGCTATGTGGGTGAGTTTGGAAGCCTTATAGCCAGGGCGGTAATCACGTAGAAGTATGGCACAATACGTACATATGTTTGCTATATTTATAGGAGGCAACAATACGTGACGACTTGAGCTCTAATGATAACCAGAGACAGTTCTTTGGAGATAAGCACATACGGACAATGTGGGACAAAGACGCTGTAAAGTGGTGGTTTTCTGTTGTTGATATTATTGGGGTGGTTAGCGAGCAAGCAACTCATTACGGAGCTCGTAAGTACTGGAGTGTTATGAAAACACGCCTTAAGAAAGAAGGTAGTGAGTAGACTACAAAATGTAGTCAACTTAAATTGAGGTCTGCTGACGGTAAGTTCTACAACACGGATGTGATGGACACCGAACAAATTCTCCACCTCATTCAGTCCATTCCCAGCAAAAAGGCTGAGCCTTTCAAGCTCTGGTTAGCTAAGGTTGCAAGCGAGCGCATTGACGAAACTGTTGACCCTGAGCTTTCTATTGACCGCTCCATACAAAACTTTCGACAACTTGGCTATAGCGAGGCCTGGATAAATCAACGCATCAAATCAATCGAGGTGCGCAAGGGTTTGACGGATGAATGGCAAAAGTGCGGAGTCAGGCAGGGGCAAGAATATGCCTCGCTCACTGACCTGATGAGCAAGACCTGGAGCGGCATGACAACGAGTGAGTACAGAGAGCACAAGGATCTTAAGAAGGCTTAAGAAGGAGAATCTTCGTGACAACATGACAAACGCCGAACTTGTGCTTAACATGCTCGCTGAAGTCTCTGCAACTGAAATATCCCTTGAGCGCCAGCCCAGCGGCTACGATGAAAGTGCCGCAGTTGCAAAGGAAGGAGCTGAGGTGGCGCGAGATGCCCGTACATCCCTAGAAGAACGCACAGGTAAAAACACTGTCAGTTGCCTCAACGCCAAAGTACTAGTAGTCCGTTCTGTAAATAACCCATCTTATCAAACCGCAACTTCGTCCATCTTGTACTTCCAGTGATAGACCACCGGCACAGCGTTCACCTCATCAATGTAGCGGTAGATCCGCTCGAC
>WQXH01000009.1 GCA_009784945.1 Coriobacteriia bacterium
ACCCTAATGCGGCTTGCAGAACGAATCTCTCCATCGACCTCATACATGAGGTTTTCAGCGCTTTCAAACAGCAGCTCCTCAAACTCAAAATGCGAGACCAAGGGGTCATGCAAGTGCTCTCCCTTCTTAACTTGAGAAAACAGGCGCAGCGCCGCAGTTGGCGTGAGCCTCTGAGCAACGAGGGCATTCAGCCGTCCATCAAAGGCGCTCGCATATGGCTGCATAGGCGTCTGCCCACCTATCGTCGGCCCATTGGTAATACTGACGAACGAAGTAGTCAGCTGCTCGGTACGACCATTAACGGTCATCTTAAGCCTCACGGGCTCATTGCAAAAGAGCAAGGAGAAGAGGGCGCTCGCTAGGTACTTGGTCTTGCCAGGCAGGGGTAGCCATTTGAACTTGGCAAGATTGTTTCCAATACTGGAGTCCAGCGCCAAGCCCAGCATGGTGGCAAAGTATTCGCCGTTGGCACAGCCAAGATCGGCTGTAAAGGTGTTGTTGGAGAGAATGTCTCTCCTCAGATCAAAAGGCTGGTTATAGAAAGTTCGATAGGCGTTATTGCCCGAGCCATAGGGCAGGTACTGAATTACTGCACTGGTGAGGTCAACAGCGTTGATCAGCGCTTGAAGCGTGCCATCGCCACCAACGCATAATAAACAGTGTGGGACAAAGGGGCTGGTGTGGGACAGAGAGGGGACGGGGCTGGTGTCCCATTTTCTGCTACGCTGGAAAATGGGACACCAGCCCCGTCCCCTCTCTGTCCCACACCAGCCCTGCACCAGCCCCGTCCCCTCTCTGTCCCACACCAGCCCTGCACCAGCCCCGTCCCCTCTCTGTCCCACACCAGCCCTGTCCCCTTTGCCCCACCTAGACACTTGCTCCCTCAGCTCAGCAATGCTTTTGGTGATGATAATCTGATGCGTCAGCCCGTGCTCATCGCAAACAGCGCTGATCTCCTGAACACACTTGCCAATCCGCCCGCGCAGGGAGTTTTCGTTGATGAAGAACAGGTGCTGCACTAGCTTGCTCCTCCCAGCTGCTCAATAGCTTTTTGCGTGAGAGCGGTCAGCTCGTTGACGCTTTTGCCTTCTGGGTAGAGGGGAGCGCCAAAGCTGATCTTGATGGGGTAGCGCCTGCCAAAGCGGAAAATCTTAGGCAGCTTTTTGTGGGGAGGAAAGATGTCCCAGGCTCCGTCTATCCTCACAGGAATAATAGGCACGCCCGCCTCGATGGCAAGCTTTGCTGCGCCGCCCTTGAACTCGTGCATTTTTCCGTCGCGAGAGCGCGTACCCTCTGGGTGAATGAGCATGAATGAACCCTCCTGCAAACAAGCAAGCGCGCGCTTCATAGCAGGGATGGTGTTGCCACTACGCTCAACAGGAATGCCGCCCAGCATAGCGAGGGCAAACTTCGACGACAGAAACACTTCAGCAGCAAGACAGCAAAACTTTTGTAAATGGGGCTGCCGCTTTCTCACAGCCGCCCAAATCCATGTGCTGTCAAAATAGCTTTGGTGATTGGGGCAGAGAGTACGAGTAATAATGCACTCTACCTTGGCACGGCGACCAGCTTTACTTGCTGTCAAACCCCAGGTACTCATTGAACCCAAGATAATACAGCGCAATGGGAATTAAGGGCTCTTCTCCATCTGCCATAGCCAATAGCTCATCCATCACTGTGTCATTTGGCGCCTGTACATCAGGCACATTCTGTAAGACATAGTCGATTGTTTCTGGCAAGGCAACGCAGGTCTTATAAAAGGCATTTGGGTCGCCGGTCACCAGATAATAGAACCTATCGAGACTAACTCGGCGTATCAGTTTATGTCCCTGCTTTTGCCCATCAATTGAAACATCCCACTGGCTGTTCTGGGACTGCTTCGCTATTGCCTCGACCAAGAGGCAGGCGCAATCATCATCTTTAAGTAGTTGGTTTTGCATTTTTATATAGGTTTTACCAGCCGAAGCAGAGTTCATAGTGTTGTGTTTGTTTTTCATTTCAACATAAGCTTTAGAGACGTGCAGATTGTCAAAAACATCAACTCCTCCCTTGGGTTGATAAATAATGTCCCAGCCTTGTTGGGGCACATCACAATCTGCAATATAGCCAAATATCTTCTGATGGAAGTATCCGATGCTGTTGTTATTTGATTTGTCTCGTTGACGGAAAATCTCGTTTTTAATGACCTCAACCCAACTGAAGCCGTAAACAGACTTGTCAAAGATGAGCTTTATCGAGTCAATAGTATTCTTGTTGAACGTTTTAATGTCATAAGAGGTAAGGCTATCGGCATAGGCATTGATTGTGTTCGCAACATGAGTTCTGAAGTCATCTTCGGTAATAAAATCCATATCCCACATATCATTTCCTCACTAGCATTTGGATTACATCCATGGTCTCGTCTGTGCTGATGTGCCCCAAGGCAGCAAGCGCACACCTTCCGATATGGTAAGCCAAGTTTACTGGGACAGCATTTCCTATTTGCTTATATTGGCTACCAGTTGAGCCAGAAAATACCCATTCATCTGGGAATGTTTGTATCCTTGCATACTCCCTGACACTTAGAGGCCTGGTTTCTCCAGGGTGGCAGCGCTCTGTCTGCTTTTGAGCCGGATTACAAGTAAGGGTCAGGCTGGGCTGATCCCACGACAACCTGCGAGCCATACCGGTCTTTCCGCCGCCCAAGTGATAGCTAGCGCCCATATACTCACGCTGGAGGTCGTCCGGCAAGTTGCGCCAATAGCCTCCTTCTGGGATTAACTCCATAATTCGATGCTTGCGCTCTGTGTACTTTTGACCAGCTGATTTGGGGCAGCCCTCTAGAGCTTCGCGGAGAGATATGAAGTAGTTTCTCTCCCTAGGAAAGACGGCTGGTATATTGAGGTCATTGCGAACAGCAAATAAGATCAGCCTCTCCCTTTTTTGCGGAACATCTAAGTACTGCGCCTTAAGCAACTTGTAGGCAGTTGAATATCCAAGCTCCCCAAGAACATCAATCATGGTATGCAATGTTTGACCGTTCTCGTGGGTCAACAAACCTCTGACATTTTCTCCAATGGCAATCTTTGGTCGTACTTCATTGATAGCTCGTGCAAACTCAAAGAAAAGGGTGCCTCGAGTATCCTCGAAGCCCATGCTCTTCCCAGCATAGCTGAATGCTTGGCAAGGAAACCCTGCCTGTATAATGTCAGCTTGCATCCTCGTAAAATCGATCTCTGCGACATCTCCCGCAATGACACTCCAACCAAGATTCAGTGCTTCTGAGTTGTTAATCAGTGTTGCTGATGCGTTTTTGTCAATCTCAGATAACAGTGAGTGACTGATGCCAGCATTATGAAAGCCAAGGGCAGTACCGCCGGCTCCGGCAAAAAGGTCGATGCATGTAACTGGATATCTGGTTTTTGATTCGAGAATCCTGTAGTTGTTGACCAGATGGTTTCCACTGGTCTTTTGCTGTACGCGCTTGAGCTCGTCTATATCAAAGATGCGATGGTTATGCTCATCTCGCGATGCCTTTATCAGGCCCATCTTCTCCCATCTCCGAATTGTGTCAATGGATACTTGAAGGGCAGTTGCCGCATCAGATATCTTGAAAGCCTGTACTGGTGCCACTGCTGTCATAATTACCTCCTGCCCGCTATTCTAGTGGTAACCATTGCCCCATGCAAGGGTTACGTTATAGTGTGCCTTTGAGTCTTGCGTCTGGTGTCAAGCCGGGCAGACATCCATGCTTGCAACAGGGCAGGAGCATAACACACACTCAGCGGTTAGTATGTCCCACTATTAGGACACCTGCCGAAGAGTCGTTCGGCCTGGAAGGTGCTTCCGTGCTGGTCGATTTGGCAGAGCTGACCTAATGCGTATCAAGAAAACATCAGATTGTGCTCTGTTGTGCTGTTAGTTCCACTTATCTTTTTAGCTACACTTGGCGTATCAGAGTTTTATATTATCGTGCCTTATATAATCTGTGCACATATAATTTGAGCCCCGCATCTATAGCCAGCGTGACTGCTATACTATTCGCAACTGCCATCCACAGTGAGAGATTGGAGTAGCCATGCGAGAGACTGAGATGTTTTTTACTTCTGCTGACGGTATTTCTGAGGTGCGTGCTTTGCTTTGGGTGCCTGAGGGGCTGGCTGAGGGCGGCAGCGTTGCAGATGCCCGTTGTATGCTCCAGATCTTGCACGGCATGGCAGAGCATATTGAGCGTTATAGACACTTTGCTGAGTTTTGTACGGGGCGGGGCTACATTGTTTTTGGGCATGACCACATTGGGCATGGCAAGAGTGTTAAGAGTGAGGAGCAGTGGGGCTTGCTGCCAATGAATGGCAAGGACATTCTCATTGAGGATGCTCACAAGCTGCGCTTGATGATGCAGGAGCGCTTTGCGGAGGGGACGGGGGGTGACAAGGGGACGGGGCGTTTGTCACCTTGCCAGGAAGGTGACAAACGCCCCGTCCCCTTGTCACCTTGTGTTCCCTATCTTATGCTTGGGCACTCGATGGGCAGCTTTGTTGAGCGGCTTTATCTCACCCTGTACGGCGAGGGTGTTACGGCGGCTATTATCAGTGGTACGGGTCAGCAGTCTCCTTTACTCTCGGCAAGTGGTGCATTTATTGCTCGCCTGCTGAGCGCCACTAAGGGTAAAGACTACCGCAGCCCGCTGCTCTATGAGCTCTCGGTAGGCACTGCCTCCAAGCAGATTGAAAACGCGCACACCCCGCTCGACTGGCTTTCCACCGATGAGGCTGTTGTGGCAGATTATGCCGCTGACCCCGGCTGCGGCTTTAGGTTTGGCTCCAGCGCCAACTATGCCATAACGAGCCTCACCGGCTCTATGGTCAAGCGCAAGACCATTGCTGCTGTACCGGCTGCACTCCCCCTGCTTTTTATCTCGGGCGAAGAGGATCCCGTAGGTGGCAAAGGCGTGGGTGTCAAGCAGGCTGTCAAGCTCTTTAGAGACACTGGCCACACCGACGTGACCCTCATCCTCTACGAAGGCATGCGCCACGAGGTCTTGAATGAGGTCAATAAGGCGCAGGTTTATCAGGATATTGCCGAGTGGATTGAGGAGCGGCTTTAGGGAGCTGCAATGGGTGAGTGAGAGGGCGACCCCGCGGGGTTGCCCCCAATGCCATTAGCTTTTTTGTCTTTGCGAGCAAAGCGAAGCAATCCATCGCCTGACGCAGCTGGATTGCTTCGCTAGAGGCTCGCAATGACAGGCTAATGACGTTGGGTTCGCCCCTACAGGGCGGGGCTGAGGCTGTTGGTGCTGCGGTCACAATTTGCGACCGCATGGGGCGCTCTTGCGTAGTCTTGTGGAGCGCAATGTCTTGTTAGCTTACTGCTAGTATTTTATCTTATTAGTGATATACTAGTATGGTGGAAGAGATTATTAAACATCCGTCTGTTGCTATCAAGGATATGATCCTCACGGTTAGGGGTGTACAAGTATTGCTTGATAGCGATGTTGCGATGCTCTATGGGTATGAGACGAAGTATATTAACAGAGCCGCCAGCAGGAATAGTGAGCGCTTCCCGCCTGAATTTCGTTTTCAATTAACTGCTGATGAGGTCGATGCAATTTTGAGGTCACAATCTGTGACCTCAAAAAATGTGGCTAGTGAGTGCCACCACTTGAAGTCACAGATTGTGACTTCAAGACTTGAGCAGCGAGGCGACCGCATCTTTCAGCCTTCAGAAGAAGTTTTGAGGTTCCAATCTGGCACCTCAAAACATGAGGCTGTTTTGAGGTCGCAAATTGCAACCTCAAAACTTGAGCAGCGAGGTGGGCGTAGGTATTGCCCTTATGTCTACACAGAGCACGGTGTCATAATGCTGGCTGGGCTGTTGCGCAGTGAGACGGCGGTGCAGGTAAGCATTGGCATCACTAATGCCTTTGTTGAAATGCGGATGCTCCTCAGCGCTAACAAAGATGTGTTTGCTAAGCTGGTAAGTATTGACAATAAGCTAGAGGGCAAGATATCAGAATACGATAGTAAATTTGATGAAGTGTTTGACCTCTTACAGCAACCCGAAGCAATCAAGCAGAGCATCTTCTTCAAGGGGCAGTTCTATGACGCCTACCAGCTTATTGTTGAGCTTATCAAGGAAGCAGAAGAGAGCATAGTGCTCATCGATAACTATATTGATGATTCGGTGTTGGATATGCTTGCTAGTATGCGGAAGGGTGTCTCTGTCACAGTTATCACCTCTCGACCAAAGGGGTTCACAACGCAACGTCTGGGCAGGTTTGAAAGCCAGTACGGAGTAGTTAGGCTCGTTGAAAGCAAAGACTTTCATGATCGCTTCATGGCACTTGATGGCAAAACGGTCTACCTCATAGGAGCTTCCCTCAAAGATGCAGGCAAGAAGTGTTTTGGCATTGCCAGGATTGAAGATGCCAGCGCCTTCCTCGACTCAATCAGCTCCATAATACCGTAGGGGCAAGCACAGACTAAACACAGCAATCCATCGCCCGGCACAGCTGGATTGCTTCGCCGAAGGCAACAAGGGGACGGGGCGTTCAAGGTGACAAGGGGACGGGGCGTTTGTCACCTTGCCAGGAAGGTGACAAACGCCCCGTCCCCTTGTCACCTTGAACGCCCCGTCCCCTTGTTGCCTTGTGTCTCCACAAAAAAAGACCCCTGGTGGGGTCTATCGGCATAAGTAGTGGCGGGATGTACGGGGCTCGAACCCGCGACCTCTGGCTTGACAGGCCAGCGCTCTGACCAAACTGAGCTAACACCCCGCATTGGGTGACGGCTTTGCTGTTCAACGTCTGCTCAATGACTACGCAAGAGCCGCTTAGCAAAAGCTTCAAACAGCGAAGAGTAATTCTAACGGTTAGCGCCCGTTATGTCTACTCTCGGTCTTCTCTAAAATAGTTGAGGCCGGTGCCGGCAGGCATTGCATGCTTTTTGCTCTGGCGCACGCTGGTGATAATCAAAACTAGAATGGTAGCAACATAGGGCAACATTTCGTAAATCTGAATAGGAAGCCCGGGGATAGAAACGTACATACGCACCACCATGAGGCCGCCAAAGACCGCAGCCACCAGTATGCCGCGAAGGGGGCTCCAGGTGGCAAAAATCACCAAGGCCACTGCCAGCCAGCCATAGCCGGTTACACAGCCATGCACCCAGACGCCCGAAGTGGTTACCATGCTCATGTACATACCACCCGTGCCGCAGATACCACCACCAATGACAGTTGCCATATAACGATACCTGGAAACACTGATGCCGGCAGCGTCGGCTGCAGCGGGATCTTCTCCCACGGCTCTGAGGTTGAGACCAAAGCGCGTCCTAAATAGGAAAACTGCCATGACTACAGCTACCGCCAGGGCAAAGTACACCATCCAGTTATATTGAAAGAAGAGAGGGCCCAACAGAGGAATGTCCGACAAAAAGGGAATAGCAAGCGGCGCAAAGGCGGCTTTGGTAGCCGCACCTACTGCCAAGTAGCCTCCAGCCTGCTGCCCGGCAAACTCTCCCAGAAAGTTAGCAAAACCGGTGCCAAAAATCGTCAGCACTAGGCCGGTAACGTTTTGGTTAGAGCGCAGAGTTATGGTCAAGAAACTGTAGATGAGAGCACCAAAGGCACCGGCGGCAAAAGACATGACCAGGGCAGCCAATGCCGAGAAAAAGCCAATGGTCTGGGCGCCAGCAGCAGTCATGGCCTGCTCGTACATAAAAGAACCCATGAGCCCCATGATGGCGCCCATGAACATCATGCCCTCTACGCCCAGGTTGAGGTTGCCGCTGCGTTCGGTGAGTATTTCTCCGAGGGCACCAAGCAAGAGGGGGGTTCCGGCTAAGACTGCGGCCATGACGAGTGTTGTGCCAAGGTCAAGCATTCTGAGCCTCCTCGCCGCAATTCTCGTCATGAGATTTCTTATTGCTGCCTCGCAGCACAACCTTATAGCGAATAAAGAACTCGCAGCCAATCATGAAAAAGAAGATGATGCCAATGAGCACGTCAGAGGCCGAGGCGGGTATCTTGTAGATAGTGTGGATGGTATTAGAGCCGCGCTTAAGCATGGCAATAAACACCGAAACAACCAGCATGCCGTAAGGGTTCATCTTGGCAAGCCAGGCAACGATGATGGCGGTAAAGCCTACGTAGCCGGTTATGCCCTCGGTAATGGTATAGTCAACGCCAGCAAATTGCATCACGCCTACCAAACCGCACAACGCCCCCGAGATAAACATGGTGCGCATAATAACGCGCCTCACGTTAATGCCGGCATAGCGAGCGGTATCTGAGCTCATGCCCACTACCGACACCTCATAGCCATGCTTGGTCTTATTAAAATAGATCCAGGCAATCACCACCAGCACCAAGGCTAAAATCCATCCCCAGTGCACTCCTCCCACTTGCTCAAGCCTTGCTCCCGTAACCAGCATGGGCATACGAGGAAAGCTGCTGCCTTGTGCCTTCCAAGGCCCGTTCATCAAAAACTTTATAAAGGCGAGGGCAACATAGTTGAGCATGAGCGTAAAGAGAATCTCGTTGGTGTTCCAACGCGCTTTGAAGTAAGACGGAATGAAGCCGTAAATACCACCAGCAAGCATTCCAGCCAAGAGCATAAGCGCCGTCAAAACGGGAGCAGAGAAGATATGAGCAGTAAAGAAACCAAAGGCGCCCGCCGCAACTGCGCCCATCATGATTTGTCCTTCGCCGCCGATATTCCAAAACTTCATTCTAAAGGCAAGGCCAAGGGCAAGCGCAGACACCAGCAAAGGAACTGTAAGTTTAACTGTTTCGCGTATAACCGTGGGAGTGCCCCAAGCTCCCAGCACCATGTCTTTGTAGACGCTCAAAGGATTATGCCCCAAGGCAAGAATCAGCAAGCCGCCCGCCAAGAGTGCCAGAAGAAAGGCAATTCCTCTATAACACCAGGCGCGGCGCGGCGAGAGGTCGTCTCGCTTAACCATACGGACGAAGGGCTCTTTATGTTTGGCGCTCTTTGAGCTCACTGCGCTTTTCCTCCTGCCTCAGCATCTCGCAAAAACAGGTCAGCAGAAGCGCTGCCTCCCCCAGCTGATGCACCCATCTCAACATCCTGCAAAGACAGATCCATTTGCAACTGCTCTGGCGGCGGCTCACTCGATACGTTTGAGGGGTCAACAACGTCAAGCACCATCATCATCCCCACCTCTTCTTTGGTCACCGTGCGAGGATCAACTATACCCGAAACCCTGCCGCTCGAGAGCACCAGCAATCTGTCCGAAAGCTCCAGGAGTACATCTAAGTCCTCGCCAATAAAGACAACGGCAACACCCTTTTTCTTCTGCTCGTTTAAAAGGTCATAGATCTTATACGAGGAGTTAATGTCAAGCCCTCGCACGGGATAAGCCACGATGAGCACGGTAGGCTCTTGTGCTATCTCGCGACCAATCAAAACCTTTTGTACATTGCCCCCCGAGAGTCGCCCCACTATGGCGCCGGGGCCTGGGGCAACGATGGCAAGCTGCTCTATCAGATGCTCAGCCAAGACGCGGGGAGTTTTGCGATCTACCAGAGGGCTTTTGCTGTTTTTATAGCTTCGCAGCATGACGTTGTCGGTTATATTCATGGCGGCCACCAGCCCCATGCCCAACCGGTCTTCGGGCACAAAGGCCATGGAGATACCCTTTTTGGAAATGACATCTGGACCAAGCCCCAAGACAGGCTCCATGACAGCCTCACCCTCCCATTGTCCGCGCATAAGCACCGCACCACCAATGGCTGGGTAGAGGCCAGCTATAGCCTCGCAGAGCTCCTTTTGTCCGCTGCCTGCAATACCGGCAATGCCCAGTATCTCGCCGCCATATGCCGTAAAGCTCACCTTGTCGAGCGTCTTGAGCCCATCTTTATTGCAACAAGTGAGGTCAACAACCCTCAGGCGCTCATCGTTCTTTGCCGTATGAGGGCGCTCTATATGCAGGCTCACTGGGCGCCCCACCATCATCTCGGTAAGCTGAGCCTTGCCGGTTTCTGCTGTATTAACCGTGGCAACACACTCGCCCTTTCTCAACACGTGGGTGCGGTCAGACACCGCAAGAACTTCGCCCAGTTTATGCGTGATGATGATGATTGACTTGCCGTCTGCCTTCATGTTGCGCATGACCGCAAAAAGCTTGTCTGTTTCGTGAGGGGTCAGCACGGCCGTGGGCTCATCAAGAATCAAAATATCAGCTCCGCGATACAGAATCTTGATAATCTCGGTAGTTTGCTTTTCCGAAACTGACATCTCGTATACGGGTTTAGCCGGATCTATCTCAAACCCGTAGCGTCCGGCCAACTCAGCCACTCTCGATTCGATGTGGCGTTTGCTCATCGCAAGCGCTCCGGGCTGACCCAACACGATATTTTCTGCCGCAGTAAATACGTCTACCAGTTTAAAGTGCTGATGAATCATGCCAATACCCAGCCCGTAGGCGTCTCTTGGAGAGCGAATAGTGACCTTCTTGCCCTGCACAAAAATCTCACCAGAGTCAGGAAAATAAATGCCCGAAAGCATGTTGACCAGCGAGGTCTTGCCGCTACCGTTCTCGCCCAGGAGCGCCAAGATTTCTCCTTGCCTGAGCTCAAGGCTCACGTCCTTATTGGCGTACACCTTACCAAAGGTCTTGGTGATATTTTCCATGTGTACTGCAAGGGTATCGCTCATCAAGTCGTCCTCTATTTGTAGGCTTCCTGTGAGCGACATCTAGACCTTCTAAACAAAATCGCCCCTCAGTCATGTATGTAGTATACACTCCTGTCGGGCCGATTATGTTTATTAGGTCAATCTGCTCGCTCACAGAAACCCTTGCCTTAAGGATTTGTAGGCTTCCTGTGAGCGACATCTAGACCTTCTAAACAAAATCGCCCCTCAGTCATGTATTTAGTATACACTCCTGTCGGGTCGATTATGTTTATTAGGTCAATCTGCTCGCTCACAGAAACCCTTGCCTTAAGGATTTGTAGGCTTCCTGTGAGCGACATCTAGACCTTCTAAACAAAATCGCCCCTCAGTCATGTATGTAGTGAAAACAGAGCAGCCGGACCAAATGACCCGGCTGCTTCGTACTTTATACCATTACTGGCATCTTGTGCCTATTCAATTACGTTACAGCCTGGGATGATGTATATCCACGATGGGGCAGAGCCAGGGTATGACTCTTGGAAAAACTCTCCTTCGGGAATATCAATAACCGCAGGGCTGCCGTCATAATTAACACCCTCGCCAGTGAGCGGGCCAGCAAAGACCTGAAGTGTTCCCGCCTTGATGCCTGCAAATGCTGCATCAATGGCTCCTTGCGTACCATCAGCAGCAATAGCAGTGTTGAGTGGAGTGAGCAATACAACACCCTCAGACAGACCCTCGCACCAGTCAACTGGAATCTCCTCGCCAGCAATAAGGGCGCTCACAGCAAAGGTAAGATACACGCCCCAGTCGATGCGGGTAGAGATGAGCGAGGCATCGGGCGCTGCTGGAATCATGTCGTTGTTATAGCCAACCTGCCACACGCCGTTATCCTCTGCAGTAGTTGCAGGAGCGGTTGAGTCCGAGTGCTGAGAAATAACGTCGCAGCCGCGGTCGATGAGGGCCTGGGTGACCTGTGCCTCAACGGTAGGATCATGCCAGGAATTGGTATACATGATGTCCATGGTCACGTCGGGGTTGACGCTCTTGGCACCCAGGTAAAAGGCGGTGTAGCCGCTGATAACCTCAGCAAAGGGAAAAGCAGCCACATAACCCAGCTGGTTAGACTCGGTTTTGAGACCTGCCGCTATACCGGCCAGGTAGCGCCCCTCATAGATAGAGGCAAAGTAGTTGTGGAAGTTGGCAAGGCCAGAGTCTGCTGCCTGATAGCCAGTGGCATGGCAAAAGACGATGTCTGGATGCTCCGCGGCCAGCTCGAGCATATAGTCCTCAAAGCCAAAGCTGGTAGCAAAGATGATATTGCAACCCGCCTCAATAAGCTCACGTATGGCCGTGAGGCACTCTCCCCCTTCGTTGATGTTGAACTTGTTGATGATCTGATCATCGCTCAAGCCCAGCGTCCGCTGCATCTCCTGAGTGCCCAAGTCATGGTTATAGGTGTAGCCCATGTCGCTTGGATCGGTGATATGCACAAAGCCAATGGTGATGTTGTCGAGTGTTAGATTGGCTGCTGGTGTGCCCTCAGCGCCTGGCCTGTCGCCTCCTGAGCCGCTTTGCGATGCGGGCGTTCCACAGCCAAGCAACATTGTGCACGCCAGAGCCGCCGATAGTACAAACACAATTACTTTCTTCATTACTTCCTCCGGATTCTCTCTTTGCTCCCTTTTGAGCATTCCCTTCTCCATTGCATACAAATCCCCCGCCAGACTCAGCAGGGGAGCGCAACTCACTACACCAACGGTGTGCTGGCGTTTTTGCTGTGTTTTTTGCTGTAGGAGCGCATATGACTACGATACTATATTTTGTGGTGTCAACAAAGGTCAAAACTAGATTTTGTTATTATTTTTCTTCAACGGCAGTTGCTTAAGTAGACATAAGGGGTGTTTTCGGACACCTCTTACTTAAGCAGCTGCTCGAGTGAGGCTATGAGGATGCAGCATGCCAATACTTCTGCAGCTAGCTCCAGCTCATTGAGGCTGGGATAACTCGGAGCAATACGAATGTTGGCATCAAGCGGATCTTTTCCGTAGGGATAAGTGGCACCGGCGGGTGTCAGCACCACACCTGCCCCTTCGGCAAGCTCAACTGTCCTGATGGCAGTACGAGGCAGTCCATCAAAGGAAATAAAGTAGCCTCCCTCTGGGTTGGTCCACCTTCCTATGCCAGCCTCAGAAAGCTGGTCTGTTAGCACTCGGTCTACGGCTGCAAACTTGGGGCTGAGAATGGCAGCGTGCTTATCCATATGCTCTTGTACTGCCGCGAGGTTGGGTAACAAGCGCAGGTGGCGTTCCTGGTTGATCTTATCGGGACCTATGGTTCTAATGATGAGGGCATCCATGATGCTCTTGATGTTTTCTGCTGAGCTGGCAAACGCTGCCACGCCCCCTCCAGCAAAGGTAATTTTTGAGGTAGAACAAAACTGATACCAGATATTGTCGTTAGCCGTGGCGTTGCAAGCATCCATAAGGTTAAGAATCCCTGTGCTCGCAGGCAAACTGTCAGGAGAGCTCGCAGGTAAGTCCGCTGATGAGCTCGCCACAGGCAAAAGCTCATGCACCGCATACGCATTGTCCCAGTAAATACGAAAGTCCTTTGCTGCCGGCCTAAGCGCCGCAAAGCGCTCTACCGTCTCGTTAGAATACACGCAACCAGTGGGATTAGAAAAGCGCGGCACACACCAGATGCCCTTTACGAGTTCATCGCCTTGTACATGCTGCTCCACCAGATCCATATCTGGACCTGTCTCAGAAAGTGGCACAACAATCATCTCGATACCAAAGAACTCACAAATGGCAAAATGCCTGTCGTAGCCGGGCGCAGGACAAAGGAATTTGGGCGTGCCCTCCAGGCGTGCCCAAGGTTCAGACCCCAGGACTCCTCGCATCATGGCAAGCGACACCAGGTAGTACATCAACGAGAGCGAAGAATTGCCTCCCACGATGACATTGGCAGCAGGCACTCCCAGAATGGAGCCCATGAGGCTGCGCATCTTAGGTAGGCCAACCAGGCCACCGTAGTTGCGGTAGTCTTCTGCGCTACCCGCCAATAAGAGCTCCGGAGCATCGGCTCCGCGCACCATATCAAGCAAGGGCAGCGAAAGATCGAGTTGCTCGGGAGAAGGCTTGCCTCTGGCCATATTGAGTTTAAGCTCCTGCGCAGCAAAGGCGGCATAACGCTCCTTTTGTATTGCAAGCTCGCAGGCCAGCTCGCTTTCTGACATATCTCGATAAGCTTTCAAAGCCCACTCCTTCATACCCATTGTCCACCAAAACTGCACACCATTTTATCAGACCCGCTCTTTCAAATACTCCTCCGTACACAAAGAAGCGCCGAGGCCTCACGCCGTCGACGCTTCTTTTTTATCATCAGCGCACATCAAGTGTACGCTTCTATAGCCTTGCTTGCTACCCCGCAAATCAGCCTATAGCTACCGTAGTTGCTAAAGGATGACCACAGGCTTAATCATATCGCTCGGCTTGTCCTTCATAAGAAGGAGCGACTCTTCAATTGCATCAAAGCCCGAAAGGCGATGCGTGATGAGCTTGGAGGTATCGAGTCTGCCCGAAACCAGAAGTGAAGCAAGCTTTTCCATGCGCAGTCTGCCGCCAAGCATAAGACCACCCTGGATGTCTATGTGGCTCATGCCAACGCCCCACTCGGCGCGAGGGATCTTAATAAAGTCACCCGAACCCAGGTAGTTGACATTGCTCACGGAGCCATAGGGTTTAACCATGCGCACAGCTTCTGCAAAGGTGTCAACGTTGCCGCCAGCAATGAGCACCTTGTCGACACCCTTGCCATCTGTCATCTTAAGAACCTGGCTGTCAATGGTGCCATCCTTGTAGCTGATGATATCAGTGGCGCCATATTCCTTGGCAACTGCCACGCAGTTGGGACGGGTGCCCACTGCAAAGACGCGGCCAGCGCCCTTAAGCACAGCGCCAGCAACGGCCATGAGGCCTACTGGCCCAATGCCAATAACGCAGATGCTGTCGCCATACTCAACGCCAGCTACTTCAGAAGCCTGGAATCCCGTGGGAACCATGTCGCAGAGCATGCAGGCATCAGCAGGGTCAACACCACTGGGTAGCAGTGCCAGGTTGCCGTCGGCATCATTTACATGAAACACCTCAGAAAAGACTCCGTCCTTGATGTTAGAGAACTTCCAGCCTCCCAGCATTCCGCCAGAGTGCATGGGGTAGCCAGCCTGAGCCTCAAGGGAGCTCCAGTCTGGGGTGATGGCAGGCACGATAACTACGTCTCCCACCTTGAAGTCCTTGACGAAAGAGCCTACTTCGACAATCTCTCCAACGGCTTCGTGTCCAAGGGTCAGGTCGCTTCTCTCGCCTACGGCACCTTCCCACACGGTGTGCACGTCAGAGGTGCAGGGAGCCAAGGCAATGGGCTTGACGAGTGCGTCTAGCGGACCACATTCGGGGACGGGCTTTTCTGCCCACCCAACTTCACCAATCTTCTTCATTACAAATGCTTTCAATGTAACCACTCCAATCTTGTCTAACACAATCATACCCAGCAGTCTTGAAAACGAGGTGGCGCTCGACACGCCTCGTTCCTTTCCTTGATGCTCATATGGGCAAAGCATCAAGGAAAGAAATTCTAGCTGAGAAAAAAGCTCTCGTAAATTACCTGTTACCAATACCCACTGATTACCGCTTTAACGATGCCCCAAAGGAAGTGAGCAGAGGGTGAGCGGCAAACCGCCTCCAAAAAACACCCGGTGAACGGCTCCGCGAACGGTAGGTGTATGCCCCTTGTCGTCCCGTTATTTTGTTCTGAAGCGCTTTTTGGCAGTTTCTTCGTTAGTGCTCAAATGCATCTCGAGCACGTTAAAGAGGTCATTGATCACCAAGGGCTTGCCTAAGTGATCATTCATGCCAGCTTCAAAGCACTTCTCAATATCTTCTTTAAACACGTTAGCGGTCATGGCAACTATGGGAATAGTCTGTGCTCCCAGGCAGCCAGATGAGCGAATCGTGCGCGTAGCCTCAAAGCCGTCCATCTCTGGCATCTGGATATCCATGAGTATCAGGCTGTATCGCTTAGGCTGCTCGCAAAAGAGCGTAACTGCTTCTTTGCCGTTACCGGCAAAGTCTATAGAAAACCCCTTTTCTACAAGAACAGCCTCTATAATCTCTCTATTGATTTCTACATCCTCGGCAATCAAAACCGTGTGCCCTTCAAAGTCATGCTCATCTTGAGCAGTTGGAGCATCCCGAGTCAACGGGTCTTTGCCACTGCGCTCGTGATACCAGGGGTCGGAGCTGATTTCGTAATGCATGGTAAAGATAAACTTTGAGCCCTTGTCCAGGCTCGATTCGACCCATATGCTTCCTCCCATGAGTTCAACTATCTTTTTGGATATGGCAAGACCCAGGCCGGTGCCTCCATATTTACGCGCTGTACCTCCGTCTGCTTGCTCAAAGGAAGAAAACAGTCGTGCTTGTTGTTCGGCAGCAATGCCTATGCCGGTGTCCCACACCTCTATCTGCAACATGGGTCTTTCATCATCAACAGGCAGGTTCTTGACTTTCAAGGCAATAGCTCCGTGTTCGGGTGTAAACTTAATGGCATTTGCCAAAAGATTCGTTATGATTTGCGTTATACGCAGCTCATCTCCAATAATGAATTGAGGAACACCCGGATCCAAATCTATAGTCAGCACATGATGCTTTTCTTCGGCACGAAACTGCACGACGCTCATTATGTTTGAGAGCATGTTTTCAAACTCAAAGCTATCATGCGAGAGTTCATATTTATTTGCCTCAATCTTGGACATATCCAAGATATCGTTGATTACGCCAAGCAGATGCCTGGAGGCAGCCTCGATTTTATCGAGACAGTACTCCTTCTTTTCTGGATCGCTTGAGTTTTGGGCGATATTGGTCATGCCAATGATTGCGCTCATAGGCGTGCGCATCTCATGACTCATACGAGAGAGAAAGTCTCCTTTTGCCCTGCTTGCCTTTTCTGCCGCCCTTTTTGCTGCCGAAATAGCAGTGATGTCGTTCATTACTACCAGTACACCGGCAAACTCACCCGTAGCCCTATTGAAGGGCAGCACGCTCACATCATAAATGCTGTCTCCTGCATACACTTCAATCTTTTGTCCGCTGATGCCCTCGCTGCCCTGTGTAGCGCTCAGGATTGCGCCAACCAGCTCATCGGTAAAGAGCACCAGGTGATACCTGTCGATGATATTATCCAGCGCGCGCCCTTGCAAAACTGACACATCGGTAATATCCATTATCTTGGCAATAGAGTTGGTTCCCAAAAGAAACTTGAGGTTCTCGTCAAGGATAAACATGATATCGGGGCTTGATTCCAAGAGGAGGCGCATGTACATATCCTGGCGTTGCTTTTCTGATGAGATAATCTTTGCCATGCCCGACTGGGTTTCGATATTGAGGCGGTTGATCTCATTGTGCCTTTTAAGAAGCCTGAGCTCTCGGGCAAGCTTGTTCTTCTCTACCTTAGCAGCCTTGAGCTCGTTATATTCCTCAACGCTCATTGAGATATGTTCATTGCCAGCGTCCATCCTCATCGCCTCCAAAGGAATTGATCAATCAGATCACGAGGATAATCAGTGAATAATTATGGAACCGATTAACCGGCACGCCATCTCTTATTGAGGTGGGGCAGATTTCTCCGCCTGCGTAGCCCATCATAAAGGGAATACCAGGGCGCAAAGTGTCTCTCACGCTTTGTAGCTCTTGCATGGGCTTGTTAACACCCAAAAGAACAAAGCGGCGGATGGCGCACGAAAAGAGAAGCACTCCGTTGATGTCTGACATCTCATTAACCAGCTCCATCTTTTGTTTTGCTGCCGAAACTATGTCATCAGGCTCGTATTTCAAAAGAGTAATCGTCGAGCCCTCTTCAACGCCGCCATAAAAGATCTCTGCGCCTTCGTCGGTAAAGGTAGTATGAGCGTAGATTACCGGAACTCCGTCATAGTCCTGACGCTTGACAGACTCAATCATAAAGGGAGTCAGGGGAACACTGTCAACGATTCCCTTGTCCTCGTAATACTTGTAGGCGGCAGCATTGTTGATCTCAAATACGCAGTTGCCTACCGATTTGGTTACTACGGCTTTGGAAGTTACCGCATTGCTCTCAGAAAAAGTTGCGATTAAAAACCTGGGGTTGATATTGCCGTAACAGAGGATGAAAGGCATGGAGGTTTTGCTGTGCTTGCCGTTGTAGATGGTCTCACATTCGCTAAAGGTTGCCGTGTCGTCAATGGCAGGTGTGCCAAAAACAGGCGTACGAGAAAGCATACTCGTCCACTCGTTGACATACATATCCACTGGATGAATCCCAAAGGGCGGAAACACCAACACAAGCTGCGGCTCTTGCTCTACGCCCGCAGAGCACTTGTCGTAAGCAGCTTTAATCTCCTGACCTGCCTGCTCTTCGAGAGACCCCGTTGCCCCGGTTATAAACTCAACATCGCTTGAGGTCATGACAAAAATGGTCAACACCAACTCGCTCACTTCGTCATTGACCGCCTGCGACGCAGTCGTAACACCCACCACATCAAAAGGCAGGTGAGCGCATATATGCTCAAGCACACCGGTAGTAATGAATTCGGTGTGGCACATGATTACTCCTACAGAGTGTCGAAGCAAGCTGATCTTTTCGTCTAACTGCGCTTGTATCTCTACTAATGCAACATCTGGGTTGTCGACTTCGCACGTATAGATGCTGGCACATTTCAACATAACGCGTTCCTCCAAATCTCTCTCTTGCGGCTAAACCACCAGGATGGCGAGTGAATAATTATGAAAGCGGTTGACAGGGGTACTGTCGATTACCGAGGTTGGACAGATCTCACCGCCAGAATAACCTATCATAAAGGGAATACTGGGGTCTATGGAATCTCTTACTGTTTCCAGCTCCACCAAGGGGCTGATACGCATAGTCATCAAGCGGCGTGCCGTGCATGGAAATAGAAGTGCGCCATTGACCTCTTTCATCTCATTGACCTCTGCAATCTTTTCTTTGGTAACAGAAAGGACGTCTTCTGAGTCGCTCATGAGCATGGTAAGAAATGACCCTTCATCAATGTTGCCCCTAAATACCCCAGTGCCCTCTTTGGTAAAGGCTACATGCCTGCGCATAACCGGAATGCCATCGTAATCGTTGCGCTGCTTTTGATCTACCATGAAGGGTACAAACAGGGGGTTTTCGGCAAGCGCGCCCTCTTTGGCAAACCCAATACTCTCAAAGTATTCGTATGCGTTGCTATTGTTAATCTCGGACACATAAGGACCGTCTGACTTGGTGACCTCTCCCTTATAGGGAAGCATGTTATCTTGAGGTAACACGCCCATGATAAAGCGAGGGTTGATATTACCGTAGCACAGCACAAAAGGCATGGCGGCACTATAATGCTCACCGTTGTAAATTGTAGCATTGTCGTCAAAGGTCAGGGTGTCGTCGGTGGCTACCGTGCCAAAGAGAGGCACCTTAGGAAGAACTTGCTCCCAGGCATCGATGTAGGCATCGCCCGCATGACTGGCTAAAAGTGGCAAAAAGATAAGCGCCAGCTTGGGTGATTCGCTTGTTTGTGCATCAATCAGATCATAAGCAGCCCTTACCGGAGAGCTGATGTCATCTTTGCACTCATTGGTAACGCCCGTTTTAAACCATACATCATCTGAGGTCATGACAAAAATAGTGAGAAAGAGTTCTCCGGCATAGCCATTGGTTGCCTGCGAGGAGGTGGTTACCCCTGCTATGTCAAAGGGCAAGTGTAGAGAGATGTGCTTTACAACGCCAGATTCGAGATAATCGGCATGGCACATGATAATACCTACTGTGTGCTCTAAAAGATCCAGTTTGTCATACAGCTGCTGTTGCAGCTCTTTGAGAGCCAACCCTGGGTCATCTATCTCATACGTACAAATGCTCGCACATTTTAGCATCCCGTGGCCTCCAATCCCGCTAGCTTATTGAGTACCAAGCTTGCAGCGCACAAGGTATGGCTTTGGCTCAACTTTGAGCCCTTGCTCCATTATCAACACCACCCTGCAGCTCCCCATGCTGTTAAAAGCATACCGGTATTTTAGCGCATTTTAGTGCAAAATAGTAAGAGCAAGGACGTGCTCTCAAGCATAGGTTACTGGTCAGACTGTAGTCCGTCATTGCGGCCTCCGAGCCGCAATCTAACCAAAATGCGTCTCAGATTGCGGGTCAAGCCCGCAATGACGAATTGGGTCTGATCAGTAACCAAGCATAGGTTACTGGTCAGTCTATACATCGTCATTGCGGGCTTGACCCGGAATCAATAATTCATGTTGGTAAGATTGCGGCTCGGAGGCCGCAATGACGGACATTGAGTGTGAGCAGTAACCAAGCATACGTCAGACACTCGTCTGGAGCATACTGCCCGTGTTACCACCCACTCATCACTCTATGGAAAAGAACGCTCTACCGTTGCTTTATTTTTGCTTTGGCGGTGCTTTTACCTTTTCTTTGAATACCTTAAAGGCCAGTATTGCCAAGGCTCCACCTGCCAGCGGTGCCAGTATGAATATCCAGAGCTCAGAAAGCGCCTCTGCGCCACCAAAAATTGCAGGCCCTATGCTCCTTGCTGGGTTGAAAGATGCTCCGGTAAAGGAGATACCAACGATGATTACCAGGGTCAGTGAGAGTCCTGCAATAAGACCCGCGATGTTGCCCTTGTCTGGATCGGTAATCACTCCAAGAATTACAAAGACAAAAATAGAGGTGAGAATAACCTCTACGATTATCGCACCAACGGGGCCTCCGGCGCCAGCTGCAGAATTTGAGGCGAGGTTGCCTGGGTCGATTCCTGCCAGCGTTACCACCAAGAAGAGCACGCCTGCGCCCGTTGTGGCACCAAGAACTTGCGCTCCAACGTAACCAAAGAATCTTCTAACTGGCAGACGTTTGTCAATCAAAAGCGCCAGCGAGATTGCTGGATTAAGATGACAGCCAGACACCTTGCCTAAGGTGTACGCCATGGCAACAACACTGAGCCCAAACGCAAGTGCTACCACAACGTTTCCTCCAGGGTTGCCCGCTCCAAGGTTTTCGCCTCCCACTAACACTGCACAGCCGCATCCCAAAAAAATGAGACCCGCCGTACCCATAAACTCTGCCATATACTTTTTGATGTCATTGTCAAACATTTGATAACCTCTCCTTCATCTTGCGCTTAGACCAAAATCAGAGGCATAGACCACTTGAGCGTAGCAATAACGCTCTTTAAGCTGCTTCTGTTTGGTAGGTTTGCCTCCCGCCCACTTCTCATGGTGCCGCGCTCCCTTGTAAACTCGGTTCAGTTAGTGCTACCCAATTTACCCTCGTTTGTCCTAGTTCTTGCACAAACATAATGACTGGTGAGCTTTAGCCTGTCAAGCCTTTCTCACACTTTAGTCAATTAAAGCGCTTTTAAATAGGGTTAGCGGTAGCAAATTACGCCTGCAGAAAGCTTACAATGCTCTCCTTGACCGCAGAGGCATCTGTGTTGCACACCTCGCCAAAGCGTTGCTCTCTGCTCTCAAGCTCTGCCATACGCCAGGGTACCTCGCCTGCGTATTGGTAGTTTTCCGCAATGTAGCGGTTAAGCGCAAACCCGCTGAGCTGCGCCAGTTCCTTTGGCAGCGCCTCATGAGCCTTGATTCCTGCAAGGCCGCGGTACACATCACCGCCAAACTTGCACCAGTGCGCTGTGGCGGCAATGAGCACTGGGTTGGAGCCGCTGAGTCGCTGGGCAACTTTGTAGCCTACGGCGGTGTGGGGGTCGAGAAGGTAATTGCAAGCATCATAGACCTCGCGGATTGTCTCAAGCGATTCATCTATGCTCACCCAGTCGGCACTAAAGCGCCCGCGCAAGGCTTTGAAGGTCTGCTTGTCTACCGTAAAGCGCTTTTCTTCGCCAAGTGCACGCATCCACTGACAAACGAGTTCTGGGTTGCGACCATTGAGCTCAAAGAGCTGGCGCTCCAGATTGCTCGATACCAAAATATCCATTGAGGGAGAAGGCGTCGTTACAAAGCTGCGGTCGGTAATGTCGTAGACTCCCGTGTTGATAAAGTCGGTGAGCACCCTGTTGACGTTGGAAGCACACAGCAGCCTTTCAATGGGAGTGCCCATCTCGGCAGCATAGTAAGCAGCAAGGATGTTACCAAAGTTGCCTGTGGGCACGCACACGTCTATGGGCTCGCCGGCTTGTACGGCACCGGATGCAACCATCTGAAGATACGCATTGACGTAGTAAACGACCTGAGGCAGCAGTCTGCCCCAGTTGATGGAGTTAGCGCTCGAAAAGCGGAGCTTGTGCGCAGCGGCAAGCTCTTGGGCAAAGGCTTCATCGCTAAAGACCTGTTTGACTGCGGTTTGGCAGTCATCAAAGTTGCCATGCAGCCCATAGACCTGCACGTTATTACCCTCGGAGGCAAGCATCTGTGCCTGTTGTAAATCGCTCACTCCGCCGTGGGGATAATACACGATGATGCTCGTATGCTCCCTATTGGCAAAACCTTCAAGTGCCGCCTTGCCTGTGTCTCCCGAAGTTGCAACCAAGATGAGAAAGTCCTCTTTTGCCTCCGGAGCTCCTTGGGCTCGCAACGCGTCAATAGACGCCGAAAAGAAGCGTGGCATACACTGCAAGGCCAGGTCTTTAAACGCCAGCGTTGGCCCACAAAAAAGCTCGAGGATATAGGTGTTTGTATCGAGACGCTTAACAGGGGTAACCTCTGGTACGCTGAAATTGGCCGAAGCCAGACCATAGGCATCCTCCATACAGCCATCAATTGTTTGTGCTGGAAGGTCTACGCCAAATGCCTTGAAAATAGTTGCCGCCTTGCCTGCATATGACAAGGAGCTCAACGAAATGAGATCATCGAGCGAAAATCGCGGAATGACCTTGGGCACAAAGAGCCCGCCGCCTGGCGCAAGTCCTTTTACGACAGCCTGAGTAAAGCTCAGCCTCTCCTCAACAACGCCTCGCGTATCAATGTATGTGTTTACGTACTTGCTTGTTAGCTCCATGTTCATCTTCCTTGCTGTAGCGGTTGATGCGTTCAGTATAGTCTAGTACACTGCGTCAGTTAAAATGCAGCTTTATGGGTGAGGATTTTCTCCGTTAGGCAAGGCGGGGTTATGTGGCACTACTTGCGGTAATGCCACATAACCCTTACGCAGCATAACGGAGAAAAGACCAGCCAGAAAGCTATATTTTAGCTGACGCAGTGTACTAGTACACGGTTTTCCTGATACCAAGGTGCATTAGTACCCGGTAACACCCAAAAGTATACCAATCTGCTTGCTCATCTTCCGCATGGCTGCGTTGTCCTCATTCGCGTTACGCCCAGTAGCGCTCAATCGTCCGCCTTGCCCTGCAAAAGATAATCGGTGCATATTAGTATACTTTTGGGTGTTACCGGGTGCTAATCGTTGTCCAGGCTTGCGGCAAACTGTTTGGCTATGTAGTCGGCTCCCTTGGCCTCGGCATCTTCATAAGCAACCAGCAGCTTGCTGCCCTCTTTGGTAAGCGATGAGCCGCGAGCTCCGTCTCTGTTGATAAGCAAAAAGCCAAAGCCAGCTTCGGTTTCTTTGACAATACGCCACGCCTTGGAATACGCCATCTTGATGCGCTTGGCAGACGCATAAAGCGACCCTGTTTCTTCTACGCCGCGCATCAGCGTGGCAACTCCTTTGCCAAAGGTAGCATCGTCTGCATTTTCACCCATATACACCGTGATCCTGGTTTGGGTCTTAAGCTTGTTCAGTTTTTTCATCGTGCCTCCTTTGAACCAGGCTTTTCTTACCGGAGGAGCTCTCTTTTCCACCGTAATAGAGTAGTTGTTAGTGCAAAGATAAAGTTATCACACTTTGCTATCCATAGACAGCTGCCCTGAGTGTCGTATAATTCTAATTGCCCGTAGTCGTTACAGGCCACACATCTGTCGTCCTGTCGCGTTTTGCGCAGCAAAATGTTGCAGGACCTACTACAGGTCTGTCTATAATGCTAGCAGGCCCTGCAACCTTGTCCTGCGCGTTCGAGCGCAGCTCGAATGTTGCAGGAACCGCTCTTCGAGCGAACGCGACAGGGCGACATGAGGGTGTAGGATGAGTTGGGCTGACCAGTAACCCGTAGTCTGGCTGTAAGGATAACTATGAAATACTGCATCGTAATAACTGATGGAGCGTCCGGAGAGCCTATACCGGCGTTTGGCAATAAGACCAGCTTAGAGCAGGCTTATACCCCCCATATTGACGCCTTGGCAGCAGAGGGGCTCGTGGGTCTCGCTCAAACTGTGCCCGAGGGCCTGGAGCCCGCCTCCAATGTGGCCTGCACCTCAATTTGTGGCTATGATCCGCGTCTTTATCCCATAGGACGTGGTGCGCTGGAGGGCGCTGCTCTTGGTATCAAGCTGGCAGACGATGAGGTGGCACTGCGCCTCAACCTCACCCATGTTTCTCATGAGGGCATCATGGTGAGCTATTCAACCGACAACATCTCTGTTGCAGACGGACGCGCCCTGATCAACGAGCTCGCAAAAGCGCTCAACGACGAGGTTTTTACTCTGCACGCTGGCATGGGCTTTAGAGGCATTCTTGTGATTAAGGGGCATCCCGGCCTTATGGACACCTGGCTGCCCGCGGCTCATAACATTTCTGACGAGCAGGTAGCAGACTATCCGCCTGCTGGCCCCGAAGCAAGCCTTATCGTAGACTACGAGCGTCGTGCCCGCGCAGTACTGGCTGCCAGCCCAATTAATGCTCGCCGAAAAACCGAGGGCAAGCTGGAGGCAACAGATGTTTTTTTGTTTTGGCCTGGACAGCGTCCCGAAAACATGAAGTCTTTTTTCTCTCTTTATAATAAACAGGCAGGAATAACCTGTGGCGTGGACTTGCTCGTGGGCATTGCCTCCTTGGCAGACATTAAGGTCTATCACTTTAAGGGAGTTACCGACGGCCCCGATAACGACTACGCAGCTCAGGGCAAAGGTGCACTTGCCATGCTTGAGACGGAGGATGTTGTTTTTTGCCACGTCGAAGCGCCCGATGCCGAGGGTCACGATGGCAACGCCCCAGGCAAAGTGACAGCCATAGAGGCCATAGATCGCGAAATTATCTCTCGTTTGCGTCAGTATGGAGCAGAGCACCCGCTCCGTGTTCTCATCATGCCTGATCACCCCACGCCAGCTCTTACAAAACGCCACACCAGCGACCCAGTACCCTTTGTCTTGGCTGGCCCAGGCATTACTCCAAACGCCGGGCTACGCCTAACCGAAGCTGAAGCAGCAAAAACAGAGCTTCTGGTAGATCCAGGATGCCAGCTTATGGAAAAACTGCTGGCTCCCTAGTACACCAGGCGAGAGCCCAACAAGAAAACCGGCTAACGTCTTATCGCCCTTTTCTTATTGATTTGCCTTTCGTAGAAGTATGAAAACAGTGCTACTGACAGGTATACACAAAAGAAGGCAACGATGAGCGCAGATGAATCATTGAGGGTTGTTGAAGGCAGCTGCAGCCTGTCAAAGAGTGCCCATATAACCACCATCACCAGACCAAAGGTTACTGCCAGAGTGCGCACCGTCATAACACGGTAGTCGCTGGTTTTGCGTGTCAATAGCAAAATAAGCATGGCTGCCATGGTAATAATACATATGACCGCCAGCGACGTGTTTATAAGGCTTCCACCAAATCCCATGGTTTGATTAGCTTCAAACGGAGAGGCAAGCGGCACCTCGGTATAGGGAATAATGATTTCATGCTGGTAGTTGGACTGGTTGGTCTGAGCGTCTATGAGATCTTGAGCGCTAAAGCTGTAGACCTCAGAATCTGCTATGGGCTCAGAGTCTGGAGCCTCCCTGCCAGCGCCTTCGCCTTCGCTCGTGTCTTGAGAAGACACGCTCTGGGGCAGATAAAGCTCGCTCGCATAAGCCTCAGCAGGGCCATAAGCAAAGTAACCCAAAAGCAAAAATACTTGTGCAATCACAAGGACTCGAATAGGCAAGTCTATTGCCCTACTTTTTTTCTTATATGTTGCTGCCCGTGCCATCTCAACCTGTCCTCAGTGCCTTTGCTAACAAGAGCATCGCTTAAGCGGCTTCCCATTTTCTCTTGTTGACACTACCCAATATATCAGAGTAATACTACTGCTGCACAAAGCTGCTGCATAAAACTCCATAATTTCTTCACATTTTGGTTGCTGCGCCACTGCTCATACTCCCGTCGTCGCGCAATGCGTGCGACAAAGGGGGTCTGGCCAGCAACCGCCATCCAGGCTTAAAACAGTGCGTTCATGCCTCGCGACTCCTGGGGCCACCACTGAGGCTGCATGCTGTCACAAAAACTGGCTTCTTGCTGCTTTTCAGAAACCATAATGGGGTATGAGCCCGAGAAGCAGGCGGTGCAGTGGCTCGAATGCCTGCCCGTCATACAGCTGAGGAGACCCTCATACGAGATATAGGCCAGCGAGTCGGCTCCGATGTGTTCTGCAATTTCTTCCACGCTCATTGTGGCAGAAATAAGGTCGTCTTGCGCCTGGGTATCTATGCCATAAAAGCACGGCCAAGAAACGGGAGGCGAAACCACACGCATGTGTATTTCGCTGGCACCGGCTTCGCGCAGCATGGTTATCAGCTGACGAGACGTACTACCCCTCACTATGGAATCATCCACCACAACAAGGCGCTTGCCGGCAATGCTGGAGGAGAGGGGGTTAAGCTTGAGGCGAATTCCTCGCTCTCTGAGTGTTTGCGTTGGCTGAATAAAGGTGCGCCCCACGTAGCGGTTCTTGACAATGCCCTCCATATAGGGAATGCCACTTGCGCCCGCATAGCCTATGGCCGATGGTACGCCACTGTCTGGTACACCAATGACTGTATCCGCTTCTACTGGGGCTTCCTTGGCCAGGCGTCTGCCCATGGCGTCGCGCGCCTGGTACACATTGAGACCATCTATCACGCTGTCTGGACGGGCAAAGTATACGTACTCAAAAATACAGAGTGCGTGCTTTTGGGCGGGAACCGCCTGCTCAATGATGAGGTCTTTGTCTCCCGTTCCCTTAATGCGGATAACTTCGCCCGGTTCTACATCGCGGTAGTATTCTGCGCCTATGATGTCTAGTCCGCAGGTCTCCGAAGCCACTGCCCAGCCGCGGTTATCGGGCATACGCCCAATGACCAAAGGACGCACACCGTGCGGGTCGCGAAATGCGTAGAGCGCATCTTGCGTAATAAGCACCATAGCGTAGGCACCCTCAATGAGCTCCATCGTACGCCGTATACCCTCGCGCATATGATGGCTCTCTTGGGTAAAGTAGCCAATGAGCTTGGCTGCTACCTCAGAGTCTGCACTGGATCTAAAAGTTACCCCCAGCTCAATTAAGCTCCTTCGCAAAAAAAGGCTGTTGATCAAGGTGCCGTTGTGAGCCAAGGCAATCATCTCATCAGTAATAGTAGAGAGGTGCGGTTGTGCTGCTTCCCAGGAATTGTGGCCACCTGAGGTGTCGTAGCGTGTGTGACCAATGGAAACAAACCCGGTAAGAGCGCTCAGTGCGCTCTCGTCAAATACCTGGGTTACCAAGCCCATGTCTTTAACTGCCACTACCGAGCTGCCGTCGCCAACAGCAATGCCGGCGCTCTCTTGCCCCCGGTGCTGTAAGGCATGGAGACCAAAGTAAGTGAGCCTGCTTACGTCGTCGTTGGGGGCATATATCCCCATGATGCCACAGGCTTCTTCTGGCTTATCAGCTCTACAGCTCACTGGGAACCACACTCCTTATAGGTATACAGGAAAGAATAACACGCCTGTCAAAGTCAAAGGTTTCGCACGTAACAAACGAATAGAGCTGCTCCGCTTCGTTGATTAATTGATAAAGATCTGGCGCGGCTGCAAGCGGCGTAGCGAGAATCTCGCGCACAAATGTCAAGAAAGAGTCCTCTTCCTCAAAGGTAAATTGCCTGAGGGGAGCATTGGCAGACAAATTAATGCTGGCAATGGCACTCAGCTCATAATTGAGCTCGGGTGTGCAGAGATAGAGCACCCGGTGCTCATCAAAATAGCTTTGGTTGGAGTAGAGAAAGATGTCAGAAAACATTGAGCCATCGAGCATGTTGTGACCATAGATGATGTTGTTTTGTCCATCGAGCGTTGGGCTGCCCAGGTAGTCAACAAAAATGGCTCCCGTGCCCGAGTTTGATGAGTCAAAGAGGTGATACAGGTAAAACTCGTTATCCTTGCCTTGTACTATGGGGTAGTTGATATTAGTACCCGGAACAATTATCCAGCCTACCACATCGGGGTTGAGGATTCTGAGTGCCTCCCAATCGAAGCGCAACTCTTCAAGCGTGAGGTCAATATCCACAACTGTACGAGAAGTAATCTCAAGCCCGGCCACCGATTTAATCTCTTTGTAGCGGTTTTGTGCGTCTACATACTGCCAGGCTATATAGCCTGCTATGGCTAAGGCCAACACCAGTAGCAGCGTGCCAAAAATAAGCAGTAGCCGCGAAAGCAGACTGCCTTTTGTGGCAGCCTCATCTTTTTTATCCTTTGTTCTCATGCTTTATTGTTTTTTGAGCTCTTTGAAAAATCCCCAAGCTATAAAGCCTACAACGGCAACGACAATAACGACAACTGCTATTACGATTGCCTCTGTTGGAATATCAATGCCAAAAAACTGTTCGACAATCGAAGGGCTATCTGAAGTGCTAGTTGTTTGCAGGTCTGAGCCTTGTTGAGCCCCTTGGCCTGTTGCTTGGTCGGTGTTTTCGTCGTTCATATATGCCTCTCAAGTTCTATTGGTTACTGGAAAGACCGCTTGGCTCGCTCAGCCTAATCTGCATTCTGTAAACTGTCTTCTCAAACAAGATGAGATTGCTGGTCATGCCTGTGCAACACAGAGGGGTGTAGTTCGTACCTGTGTTGTTAGGGCACAGAGCCTATGGCCTACCCAGAGATTTTATCACATGCCGCTTGTAGTGCTTCTGACAACTCTTCATCACGGGCTGCCAGTATCATATTGGTAGTGAGCCAATCAGCAATAGTGCCACAGTCAAACCCTTCGTCTGCGCCCACCTGGATAGCGTACATCTCCTCTTCCTTAAGCAGTTCAATCAAGGCATCGGTGAGCTGTATCTCTCCGCCTGCCCCAGGAGCTGTTGTGCCAAGAAGCCGCATGACCGCAGGAGCGAGCAAATAACGACCAAAGATGGCAAGATTGCTTGGAGCATCTTCTTGTGCGGGTTTTTCGACCATGCCCCTAATGCGCCACACCGCTGTACCGTCTTGCTGGCTGCCGCTCATCAACTCTGCGTCAATGACACCAAAGCGCGAGACTTCTTCCATAGGCACACTTATCACTGCTATAACGCTGGCATTGTTATACGCCTCGGATACCGCACGCATCCGCTTGAGAAGCTCGTTTCCCGGCACGAGCACATCTCCGAGCAATACATAAAAGCCTGCGTCGTCTTTGTTTACAAATTCTGCCGCACAGTGCACGGCGTGCCCCAGGCCAAGCGCTACCGGCTGCTCAGCAAAAGAAACGGGGAGGCTGCCCGCATGACGCACGCTTTGAGCCAGCTCGTGCTTGCCCTTGTCTTCTAAACTACGCTCCAAATCGACTTGAGGACTAAAGTGCTGGGCAATCTCTGGTTTATCATCGTTACAGATGATTACGACCTCGCTCGCCTGTGCTGCCAAGGCTTCTTCTACCACATACTGAATCGCTGGTTTGTCCAGCACGGGCAGCATCTCCTTGCAAACCGCCTTGCTGGCAGGCAAAAACCTTGTACCTTTTCCTGCGGCAGGGATAATCGCCTTCATGTCTTTCATGGTACCGCCTTACGTCTGCACTTGGCACTTCCACAGAAGCAGTGATTTGATCGTCGCTTTCTTAAATCTGCACAACAGTGGCCGCGCAACCCGCTCATCTTGGCGAGGACGACTCTCAAGGGTAGTTGGAGAGCCGTCCCCTCAGGCATGTAGCGAGCTGTGCAGCCACTGTTTTCACCTGCTTCTATTCTATCTCAAATGTGGCTGTCTCTACCAGCCAAAGGTTTGCCTTGGTTCTCATTGCTGCTTCTCTCAACATATACATGCGACCTGAGCCTTCGAATTCTGCCCGTGCTCTTTGTTCATAACCCGGAGACATCCTTTTAAGCGCCTCGGCTATATCTTCTTCGGTAACCGTGAATTTATGGTGACGCGCCAGAGCGTCCAATGAAAAGCCTTGGCGCAAGGTCTCGCGCACTTGCATCATGGAGGTCATGTTGAACTGCTGCATGTCCATGCCCATGTTCTGTGCAAGTTGTTCAATGGTCATGCCATTGCTCTTAAGCTGCTCTTTAAGGTTAAACAGCATTTCGCTTTGCATGTGCTCGTAGATTTCGTCAGGAATGTTTCCGGTAAAGCGTTGCGCCAGCGTAGAGGCCACCGCAAACATCTTCATGTCTTCTTGCTCTTTTTGTTTGAACCTCATGCCCTCTGAGTGCAGCATCTTGCGAAGCCCCTCAACGTTTTTTGCGTCTGGCAGGTTTTTCTCAACCCAGGCATCGGTAATTGATGGCACAACCCTGCGCTCTACCTGGATGAGGTCTACTGTTGTGGTGGCCGTGCGTGTTTTTCCTGATAAGCCGTCTGGGCCTGGCGGCATAGGTAGCTCAAAGTCAAAGCTTTTGCTTTCTCCAGACTTCATGCCCATGAGCTGCTCATCAAATTCTTTGGGCATGTAACCTTGTCCCAGCTGATAAGCACGGCGCTCATCAGTAAGCTGCACAATAGGCTCGTCATTATCCTTGTAGGCGGTTTTGAAGGCAAAGCGTACTTCTCTGCCCTGAGAAACCTCTGCACCTTCGTCGGCCACAAGCTCTGCTCTTTGTTGCGAAAGCTTGAGTATCTGATCATCAATCTCTTCTTCGGTAATGGTAATCTGAGGCAGCTTGACGGTAACAGGATCGTAAGAGCTCAGTTCAAAATAAGGCTTGGGGCTTACAACGGCAATAAAAGTAAAGTCCTCGCCTGCACTGAGCTTGCCTACAGGGCTCAGCTCGGGCTCCATAATAGGCTCGATATTCTTTTGTGTGATGGCGTAAGGTGCCATTGCAGCCATGACATAATAGTCAACAAAGGCGTTGTACTGAGCCTCGCCAACTATTTCTTTGACAAAGGCCTCTACCTCCTCTGGCGCAACCTCGCCTATGTCAATTTTGTTTTGTGAGGCCAAAAGGTATGCGGAGCCCTTCATTACGTCGCCTACAATTGCGGCGGGAACAGTAACCGTGAGCTGAGTCTTGCCGTCTTCTCTCTCTCGTTTGTCTATCTTAAGATTAATCTCTACAGGCTTGTTCATGGACATCTCTCTCCTCTTTTCAGGTGCCCTTTGCTGCATGGCAACAATGGTGCCTACTTGCTTTGCTACTCATACGCAAAAATGATAACACAGCCCTATGCTACTATAGGCGCATGAATATGCGGCCTCCTATAACGCTTGATGCCACACAGATTGCTTCTGTGGTGGAAGAACAGCTTGTTGCAATGACCAGCACGTTGCGGCCAGATTATCTGAGCGCTTTGCAGGCAGCTCTAAAGAGCGAGAAAAGCAGCATCGGCTGCCTTGCGCTCGAGCAGCTTGTCGCCAATGCTCGCCTGGCTCAGACCGAGGGGCTGCCTCTGTGCCAAGACACGGGTTATGTTTGGGTATGCCTTGAAGTAGATGGCTCTGTTTTAGTGCCTGGCAATATCTTTAGTGAGGTGGATGCGGCCGTCGCGCGCGCCGCAGAGGCAGCTGGCATGCGCACCAGCTTATTGCATGATGCGCTCGTCAAGCGTGTCAACACCGCCAACAACACCCCTGCTTTTTGTGAAGTCCTGCTCAGCTCTGACTCCTGCCGTCCATCGGCAGTTCTCCACATCATGCTCAAGGGTGGTGGCTCCGACAACGCCTCTGCTCTTGCCATGCTGCCGCCCAGCGCTGGCATAGAAGGCGTATTGGAATTTGTAGTGCGCTCCGTTGCCGCCAAGGGCGCCAACGCCTGCCCTCCCCTGGTGCTTGGTGTGGGAGTAGGCTCTACCTTTGATAAAGTAGCCGGTCTTGCCAAGTACGCCCTGCTTCGACCACTGGGCAGCACTCACCCCAATGAAGAGCTGGCTGCCCTGGAAAAAGAGCTTCTCGCTCGCATCAACGCCTTAGGCATAGGCCCAGGAGGGCTGGGAGGCTCAACCACCGCCCTCGCTGTACATATACACAGCGCCCCTTGTCATATTGCTTCGTTGGCGGTGGCGGTTAGTATAAACTGTACCGCTCTCCGCACCTCCTCGACTGATCTGAGCGGCATCTTGGCTTTCTAAGCAAAAACGGGCTTCGGTCATTTATTGTGCATAAACTCCCTTCAGCCCGTTTTGGCTTATCAAGCCAATCTGCTCGCTCAGATCAGTCGAGGGGCACAAGCGGATAAACGATATCTTGACGTTCTAAGCAGATTAGGGCTCGGTCATTTATTGTGTATAAACTCCCTTCAGCCCAAACCTACTTATCACGTCAATCTATTCGCCCAGATTTACCGAGGGGGTTTGGTTTGTCTGAGCGGCATCTTGGCTTTCTCAGCAGGAGCCAGCCTTTTACGCAGCGCGGTTGGTAAAGTTCAGCATGACCGTTCCGCTGGTGGCTTCTATTTCTATATGGCCGCCGCGGCCTGTGTTAGCTCCGCTGGAGCTTGTGAAGGGCCAGCCGGTGTTGTTTCCAACGTCTTGTCCATCAATCAGGATGCTACCGCTGAGCTGCGTAAAGCCAAAGCTGTAGTCATCTTTGTTGCCTGTAAGAGCAATGTCTGCGTTGCCCGAAATCATGCGTAGTTGCAATAGCTCGCTTATCTGACCTTTCAGGCGCACGTCACCAGAAGTCATATTCAAATCCAGTTTTTTGAGCTTGGCATCCTCGTAGTTTAGCCAGCCGCTCAATATGTTGATGGTTGCCCTGTTGGCAGAGACATTCCTCAAGTCCACATCCCCAGAGGCAACATCCAGCGCCAGCTGCTCCAAATCCACATTAGTAATATTGACGTCTCCCGAGACGCTTTTGCAGTCAAGCTTCTTGATGTTGATCTGATAGCCACTGAGCGTTGTTGTGCCGCTTACCGTGCTGAGGCCCACCGTGGTCAACTCAGCATCCTCTGGCACAAATACTCTCAGCTTGGCGGTGGTTTCGAAGAGGCTTTTCCAGCCCCCAAACCCAAAGATAATGCTCCAATTATTGCTCTGCTCCACCACAAAAAGTGTGTTGTTTTTAATGGTGATATCGGGTTTGTTTGATCCTGTGTAGACAAACTCATAACCATAGGCATTGGCAGCTATGATTTCTACATCCGCCTCTATAAGCTTGATGTCAATGCTTTCGAAAGCCTCGGTATCGTTATCCTTTAGCTCCACGGTCCTCTGCTCCCCGGCGCCAAAGCGAAACTCGCGGCCGTCGAAGTAAGCAATGCCCGTGGCACCCAGGACAAAGCCAACCGTTGCAAGGATCACGCCCAGCGCAAACACACACCCAATAATTACCCAAAGAATCTTAATTCCCTTTTTCATTTCTGGCCTCCTTTTCTCTCCAGTATCTTGGCAAAGATCCAGGTGATGCCTTTTACCGTTAGTTGACAAAGCTTGATGACTCCTATCCCCAGGGCCGCGCCCAAAGAGAGGAAGATGAGTGCGCTTCCCATTATGGCAATGGCTTCAACGGGAGCCGTAAAGAACCCAATTATGCTTATGCCTATGGTTACTACTCCCTCCGTCACCAAGATAAGTGCCACAACGAACAGCGCGAGAAAGATTGCCAGGAGTGCTATCAATAAGGAAAACACCACGCAGAGCAGGGCAATAGCAAGGGGAATGGCAATGGGGCTAGCCAGCACGGCAATTATCACAATCCACATGGTTTTAATGCTGCTGCCGCTTTGTGCTTCACCCTCGCTGCTCATATCCTTCATTGCAAACTCGCTGATGATGGCAGAGGCTACCTGGGCAGGCGTGCCCAGCCTGTTGATGAGATCTTCTTCTCCAACAGATCCGGCCTCAGCAAAATACTCTTCGTAATAACCCATCGCCAAATCTATTTCTTGCGGAGGCAGCTTCTTTAAGCGCTTGCGCAATTCATATAAATACTCTGCGGCTGTCATGATTGTTCTCCTTCGTAACCTGAGCCTTCACTGCCCTTTTTTTTCTTGTCTTCCTCTTCTTTGGCGCTTTGACTCTCCTGCGTGCAAGCAGCAGTCTCAGTGGCAACAAGCAAATAATCTACCGCTGCCTTGAAGTGCTGCCAGTTGTTTTGCAGATACACCAAATGCTCCCGCCCGCGAGGGGTTATTTGATAATAACGACGGTTGCGCCCGCTATAGGCGCTGTCGTAGGTTACCAGCATCTCCTCTGCCTGCAAGCGTCGGAGCACGGGATACAGCGTAGACTCAGAAACCGCTATGATGCTTCTGATTTCTTGAGTAAGCTGGTACCCATACGTATCTTCTTTGCTAATGACTGCCAAGACGCAGGCGTCCAGCAGTGCGGATCCCAGTTGAAACATGCTCACCTCCTATAATACGAAATCTAATATTGTGCCTGCTGCTATATTATACGCTGTATAGTATTGTGTCAAGCCTTTTTTCTCTGTGTGCGCTCAGGCAAAAAGGCAAAAAGCAGTGTCACTGCTCACACTCTGTCCGTCATTGCGGCCTCCGAGCCGCAATCATACCAACATAAATTATTGATTCCGGGTCAAGCCCACAGTGACGATGTATAGACTGAACTGCAACAAAAGCAGTACAATCCATTTAAGCAAAAAGAAACTACCAGTTTGGAGCATGAATGAATATTCAAGTGTATGGCAGCGCTGCAAGAGCCGGTGTAGCAGCAGCACAAGTCCTTGCGGCTCAAATCATCAAAGATCCCTTTAGCGTGCTGGGCCTGGCCACCGGATCAACTCCCCTGCCCGCCTACGAAGCACTCGTTGAGCTCAACAAGGCAGGCATCATTGATTTTAAGACCATCCGAACTTTTAATCTTGATGAGTACGTGGGCATCAGCCGCACGCATGAGCAGAGCTACCACTCCTTCATGCACACCCACCTCTTTTCAAAAGTAAACATAGACCCACAAAATACGCAGCTCCCCTACCCCTCTTCTGATGATCCCGAAGAAGACTGCCGTGCCTACGATGCTGCCATAGATGACGCAGGCGGCATAGACCTGCAAATACTGGGCATTGGTCACAACGGCCATATTGCCTTTAATGAGCCCAGCGATTTGTTCACCTATGGCACACACATCGTAGAGCTTTCTAAAAGCACTATTGAGGCTAACAAACGCTTCTTTGATAGCGCAGACGATGTGCCCCAAAAGGCCATAACCATGGGCATTGGCACCATCATGAAGGCGCGCGAGATCGTCTTGATAGCCACCGGCCAAGACAAGGCTCAGGCGGTTGCATCCATGATCTTAGGCGAGATTGACCCACAATGCCCAGCCTCCGCTCTCCTTTTGCACCCACAAGTCACTATATTTCTTGACGAAGATGCCGCCTCATTGTTGCAATAAGAGGTTCACTTGTATACAATTTGAGGGTTCGTTTTTTGCTTCCGTTAGCCCCGCGAAGCTATGAACGCAAATATTTTGCCGGAAGTTGTGAGTCTGTCGTCCAGCAGACACTCATCCAAAACAGAAACTTTCTGCTTTCTTGGCATACGATATGACAGAAACAAGCACTTCAACGCTTGTTTAGGAAACGGCTAACTGGTGCGCTCAAGCACATTGGTCAAGACACAGTGGCTTAGTCACTTAACAATTAACTGGAGGAATCGTGGGAACGTACTACGCAAAGCCTGGAGAGGTCAAGCGCGAGTGGCTGCTCATAGACGCCAAGGATCAAGTTCTTGGTAGACTGGCAACCCAAGCAGCGCACATTCTCAAAGGCAAACACAAACCAGAGTATACGCCGCATATTGATACCGGCGACTTTGTAGTCATTATCAACGCAGACAAAATCCGTCTCACCGGAAACAAAGCTGCACAAAAAACATATCATCGTCATAGCGGGTATCCTGGCGGTCTCAAGGCCGAGAGCTTTACGCAGGCCATGGAGCGCCACCCCCAACGAGTCATCGAGCGCGCTGTAAAGGGCATGCTCCCCAAGAACACCTTGGGTCGCGCCCAGGGCAAGAAGCTCAAGGTCTACGCTGGCTCAGAGCATCCACATACTGCTCAACAGCCGCGAACGATAGAACTGGAGGCATAGGCTTATGGCCACAAATGATGCAATCTATGCTGGTACAGGCAGGCGCAAAAACGCTATTATGCGAGTTCGCCTGGTTCCTGGCTCCGGCAAAGTCACGGTTAATGGTCGCGACGGCAAAGAGTATTTTGGTCGCGATGCGCTTTTGGATTACGCCCTTACGCCCTTTAGGATTACCGATACCGTTGATCATTTTGACGTTATCGCCCTTGCTGTTGGCGGAGGCACTTCTGGTCAGGCTGGAGCCTTACGTCACGGCATCTCTCGAGCCCTGCTTGAGGCTGGCGACTATCGCGAAGATTTAAAAAAGGCGGGCTTTTTAACCCGTGACCCTAGAATGGTGGAGCGCAAGAAATACGGTCTTAAAAAGGCTCGCAAGCGTCCACAGTTTTCCAAACGCTAGTCATCAAAAGGAGGAATTATGGCAGACCAAAAAGCAGGGTGGTATCCGGATCCAACTGGAGATGCCGCTAAATTACGCTATTGGGACGGAGCGCAGTGGACCAATGAGTTTGCTGATAACCCAGGCTTTGTTCAAGCTGCAGACCAGACTGCACAAGTGGCTGGCGCTGCTGTGCAGGATGCACAACCAGCCACTGTCGTTGAACAAGCCGCTGATGCTGTTGAGGCCGTTGCTGCTGGAATCGAGGAGGCAGCTCCCGTTGCCACGCAATTTGAGCAGCAGCCTGTTACACCTGTACAGCCGCCAGTTGCGCCTGTACAGCAGCCTGTGCAACCTCTGCAACCAGCACAACCTCACGCAGTGGTAGCAGACACAAGCTATTACAACACTACGGGAGGACAGCCCGGAGCTTATCCTTCCTACGCACCACCAGCAGCAAAGCAATCCAACGGGCTTGCCATTGCCGCTCTCATCTGCGGTATTGTTGGGCTTTGTCCCTTTACCTTTGGCCTTCCTGCTATTGCCGCCATCATTCTTGGCATCATAGCCAGAAAGAATCCAGTTCAAAAGGGCCTGGCAACCGTCGGTATGGTTTTGGGAATAGTTGCCTTGGTTATTGGCATTTCAGTCTTAGTCCTTGGCATAGTGGCTGCTTCAATGAACCTTTAGCACACGGCACCCCGACTAACACATAACGCAACAGCCCTCCTGTCTGACTTGCTCAAACAGGAGGGCTGTTTTTTTTATGTGATCGCTATTTCGGAGTTGACACGGGGCTGAGAGTGGAGCGGAGAGGGGGCGGGGCTGGTGTCCCAAAAGCGGCTTATGCTACAGCCCCTTGGTCTAGTTTATGTAGACTCGCTCAAGTCTTCTCCCAAACATACAGGCCATGTCATAGTTGATGGTGCCTACTTGGGCTGCCAGGTCGTCTAAGCTTATTTCTTGGCCTTGACTCTTCCCCACAATAATAACTTCGCTGCCATAGTCCACGAGCTTGCGCTCTGCCGCAAGTTGCACGCTTCGCACGCTGGTCATATTTGGGCGGGTTCTGATTTCAAACATGCACATATCCATGCAAATAGTGCCCACCTGCGGATAACGCTGTCCTGCAACCAATACATCCATTTTGTTAGAAAGCACTCGGGCAAGCCCGTCACCGTAGCCAATGGGAATCGTTGCTATCTCCACGTTGCCAGGCGAGCGATAGGTAAACCCGTAGCTTACCCCTTCTCCCAAAGGAACCTGCTTGAGGGCGTTGACGCGTGCATGTACGCTCATAGCTGGCTCAAGGCGAACATGTTCACGCGTGAGACTCGAGGGATGCAGACCGTATACGGCAATACCCAGACGCACCATATCGTAGTGAGAACGCTTAAACCTGATGGCAGCAGCCGAGTTGGCCGCATGCACTATACCGGGGTTCAAGCCCATATAGCGAATGTTTTCAAGCGCATGCTCAAAGCGCTCCATCTGTGTCTTAAAGCCGTAGCTGTCTACCATGTCTGCCGTGGCAAAATGCGTAAAGGTGCCTTGCAGCTCCAGCCCTTCATGAAAACTCACTGTGCGCAAAAAGTCTCCCGCGTCGGTGTAATGCACACCAACACGATGCATGCCGCTATCAACCTTGAGATGAAAAGGAGCAATAACGCCAGCGCGCGCTGCTGCTTCTCCCAAGGCCAGGGCAAACTCTACGGTATGCACTGCTGGCACCATGTCATAGTAAAGAATAGCTTCTGCACTGGAAACAGGTGGCTCGGACAAAATGATAATGGGAGCCTTAATGCCTGCCTGTCTGAGTTTTATACCCTCGGTTACACAGGCTACTCCAATATACTTGCTGCCAGCGCTTAACGCCACCTTGGCTACCTCAGCGGCTCCATGCCCGTAGCCATCTGCTTTGACCGCAGTGAGAATCATTGTGTCCGGCCCTATATGCTTACGCATGGTTTTGAGATTAGTGCGAATAGCCTCTCGGTTTATCTGAGCCCATGCCCAGCGTCGCTCGTAGGGCAAAAGCGTTTCGGCGTAGTTGACGTTGGCTTGCTCATTCACTTTTGTGCTCCTGATCGTCAGATTCGTTATCTTCATCCCCCATGACGTATGCGCCATCAGCGATGGCGCTGCTCTCCTCACCTTCCGTGGCGCTTGCCTCATCTTCGTCGGTACTCACACCTAGATTGTCCAGCAACGAGCGCAGTTCCTTGAACTGACGCGCCAGCTCCTCCATAGGACTGATGGCCTCATTCCTGCGCGGTGAGCTCTGCGCTTTTATTGCCACTGCTGAGGCAACTGCCATTTGATGCGTGTGCGAAAGCGATATCTGTATCTCAACAATACCTTGCTCATGGGCAATGCGGGCAGCTTGATTGTGCAAAAGCACATTGGGCTTGCCTTTGTCGTCATGCGTTATCTCAATGTCTTGAAACCCTATGCCAGAAAAACCGCAGCCAAGTGCCTTGGCTACCGCCTCGCGTGCCGCAAAAAAAGTTGCATATTGAACAGCAGGTCGTGCCTTATTCCAGGCGTACTCACGTTCGCCACTGGTAAAGACCCGCTCGAGTATTCGTGGGGTGCGTTGGATGGCGCGCTCCATCCTTTCAATTTCCACCAAGTCTACCCCTACGCCCACGGTTGAGTTGTCAGTGTGAGGGCTGCTGATAGAATCGCTAGTGCTAGCTCTCTCTGCCGAGGGGTTATGCGGGGTGAGCGCTGTAGGGGCATGAGCATTCTGGTCTTTTGCAGCCGGCTCGCCTTCTTTGGTGCCAAGATCGACTTTTGTGCTCTGAGCAGCCTGCGTTATACCGGTGCCCTGTTGTCGCACGGCCTGCTTGTGCACCGCCTTGAGTAACTCTTCATTTTTCTTTGAAAGTCTTGCCACGTTTGTGTTCCTCTGTGTTTATTTTTCCTCTGTGATTATTCTAGCAGACCTCTCGCCACTCCCCCTGTCCTAGCGTCCCATCATAAGATAGCCACCATCGTCGTCTGCGTCGCCAAGAGCCGAGGGTAGATCTACGTTGAGCAAAGTGGCTCGTGTTATGGCCTCGCTCCCAAAAATGCTACGAATGCTGTCTACCGTTTTGTCGATACTGCGCTGTTTTTCTACTTCTGCGTCTTCAAAGATGCTGAGTTGCTGATTCATGTCTGCGCAAAGCTCCGAGAGACGAATACCCAGCTGGCGTACAGGCTCGCCCTTCCACATGGCGCTAAAGAGCCTTTTGGACTCTTCATATATTTGCTGTGTGGTAGTAATAGGAGTGTCAAGCATGCTCTGATGTTGATACCAGGTCAAATCGCTCGAGCGTACCGTGAGGCCAATTAACCGTGCCGAGCGGCCAAGCTTACGCAGTCGTGCTCCTACACGTTCAGATAGAGCCAGTAATACGTCGTGCACCTCGCGCTTGTTGTTGACATCTCGTGGCAGCGTGGTTGCGTTTCCCACTCCTTTTTGGATTTCTGCGTCCTGCATCAATACAGGGCTGTCATCGATTCCGTTAGCATAGTTATGGATGAGCCTGCCGTGTGCGGGCATGAGCACCGCCTGAATCGTAGCAAGATCCGAGCGTGCAATCTCTCCTATGGTGTTAACTCCAATGCGCCTGAGCTTCTTTGCTGTTGCGCGCCCGCAATAAAACAGCTCCTGCACATCGAGTGGCCACATTTTTTCTTCCACCTCGGAGGGATACAGGGTATGAACCTTGTTAGGCTTCTCAAGCTCTGAGGCCATTTTTGCCAACAACTTGTTTACTGAAACCCCAACATTAACGGTAAAGCCCAATTCTTTATGGATGCGATTCTTAAGCACGTGTGCCGCCTGCACCGGATCTCCAAAAAGCCTGCGAGAAGCCGAATAATCCATATAACACTCATCCACAGAGTAGCGCTCAATAGCGGGGCTAAAATCGTAGAGTATGTCGTGCATGGCGCGGCTGTAGCGCACGTAGAGGTCATAATCTGGCTTAAGCACAACCAGGTCTGGGCATCGTTTTCTGGCTTCAAACAAAGTCATGGCAGTGCGAATGCCGTAGCGCTTCTTGGCTGGTATGGACGCAGCGAGAATGATGCCGTGTCGACTGGCAGGGTCTCCTGCTACCACTGCAGGAACCCTTCGATAGTCAATATGATGCCCCTGCACCAGCATGTCTAAAGCCGTCCACGATAGATAGGCGCTATTGGCGTCAATATGCATAATGCTTCTCATTGGGCAGTCTCCTCAGGAGTATCATACCACGAACATTTGTTCCTTGTGAGCCTGGAGTGCGTATAACCAGTATAATAAAGCAAGCTCTAACGTTACTGGTTAATCCTTGTGTATTGTCCTTCGGCAGCTTGAGCCCAACAGGAGTAGAAATGGAACAGAGTATTTTATTAGTGTGCATGGTCGTCTTACTGGTTGTGCTATTTGTAGCTTCAATAATTGCCCTTGTGCTGTTTGTTGGCCTTCGCAAAAGATTGCTTGGCAAGGATGATTTGGCTGCGGAGGCAGAAAGGCGGGCGCAGGAGGCTCGCAGCGCCGAGCAAGAGATGACCGCCCGTCTGTTGCGTGAGAGTCGCGAGGAGCAGGCCAGCTCATTGCGCGATAGTCGCGAGGAGCAGGCCAACTCTTTGGTGCGCTTTGAAGAGAGTGTTAATCGCCAGCTGGCAGAAAATCGTGAACTGGTAGAAAAACGTCTAGTGTCACTGCAAGAAGGCAACGAAAAAAAGTTGGAGCAGATGCGTCTTACGGTGGATGAAAAGCTCACCGAAACCGTAGAACGTCGATTTGCCGAGTCCTTTACGCTTATCAGCGATCGCCTGGAGCAGGTGCACCGTGGTTTGGGTGAGATGCAGAAGCTGGCTGGCGGTGTTGACGACTTGCGCAAGGTGCTCTCGGGAGTCAAGACGCGAGGCAATCTGGGTGAGTATCAGCTTGGCGCCATCCTCGACCAGGTACTCTCTCCAGAACAATTCATCTCAAATGCAGCTGTTCGCAAGCGCACCCAGGAACGAGTAGAGTTTGCCATCAAGATTCCTTCTAAGTCTGCTGACGAGGCGGATCTGCTGCTTCCTGTAGACTCCAAATTCCCCATAGAAGACTACGAGCGTTTGCTTGCAGCTTATGAAGGCGATGATTCCGAACCTATCAGCGCCATTACCTCTCGCCTGGCACGAGCTATCAAAACGTCTGCGCGCAACATTCGAGACAAGTACATCAACCCGCCCATCACAACGGACTTTGCCATCATGTTTGTTCCTACCGAGGGTCTTTATGCCGAGGTGCTCAGAACCCCTGGGCTCTTCGAAGAGCTCCAGCGCGACTACCGCGTTACCGTTGTTGGCCCCGCCAACCTTGTTGCCTTTCTTTCCAGCTTGCAAATGGGCTTCAGAACGCTCGCGATTGAAAAACGCTCCTCCGAGGTCTGGAAGCTGCTGGGTGCCGTAAAGACGGAATTTGGACGCTACGAGGTTTTGCTCGACAACGTACAAAAGAAGCTCGACCTCGCCAGCAAAGAAATGGAGAAGGTGAGCACCAAGACACGCAGTATCAATCGCAAGCTCAACAAAGTTCAAGAGCTCCCCAACACAGAAAGCATGACCCTGCTCGAATCCAGCCCCGATGACCCCTCAAGCCAATCAGACAAATAACCGTAGCCCAGAATTGCTTTGAATGGCAAGATGCCGCTCAGATTAACCCGCAAGAGGTCACTGGTCAGACCCAATTCGTCATTGCGGGCTTGACCCGCAATCTGAGACGCATTTTGGTTAGATTGCGGCTCGGAGGCCGCAATGACGGACTACAGTCTAACCGCAAGAGGGTGCGAAACAGTGGGGACGGGGGAAACAGTGGGGACGGGGGAAAGCTGTTGCATTTTACGCAGTAAAATGAGACAGTTTGCCCCGTCCCCAGCTGTCCACGCTTTTGCTTTGAATGGCAAGATGCCGCTCAGATTAACCCGCGCGGTATTTATCGCGGAAGGTAGTAGTATCCGCCGAAAACACCGTTTCAGCTATGCCGAGGGGGCCGTTACGGTTTTTACCTATGATGATGTTGGCTGTGCCGAGCTCGGGGCGGTTTTTTTCTTCTGCTTCTTCGGCAGATCTGGATCTGTCCAGGAAGAGCACTACGTCTGCGTCTTGTTCGATGGAGCCGGACTCGCGAAGATCGGAGAGCATGGCTCGTTTGCTTTCGCGTTGTTCTACGCCGCGTGCTAACTGCGAAAGCGCAATGATGGGAACCCCTAGCTCTTTGGCAAGCACTTTGAGGCCGCGAGAAACCTCGCCCACTTCTAAATAGCGCTCTCTTTGCCTGAAGGTCTTGGCAGGCTGCATCAGCTGAAGATAGTCAACCACTATGAGGCCTTGGCTGTCTTGCACTCCGCGCAAGAGTCGTCGAGCTTTTGCTCTGAGCTCCATGATGGTTAGAGAGGGCGAGTCATCAATGAAAAACTTAAGGTTGCCCATTTCTGTTTGCGCACGAACAAGTGCACTCCAATCGGCATCGGTCAAAAATCCTTTACGCATCTTGGAAGAGTCCACACTGGCTTCTGAGGAGAGCAGTCTTTGGATAACCTGCTGACTCGGCATTTCCAATGAGAAGAAAGCAATGGTGGCACCAGCCTTTGCGGCATTTAAGGCCATGTTTAAAGCGAGTGCGGTCTTGCCTACACTGGTTCGAGCTGCAAGGATGATGAGGTCGCCGCCACGAAAGCCGCCAAGCAGTTTATCAAGCTCTTTAAAGCCTGAGGTTACGCCTGTAACCTTGCCTTTGTTGGCTTCCATCTCTTCCAGAATGAGCATGGTCTCAACCACCAGCTCGTCTATGGGTCTAAAGGTATTGGAAACTCGCTTTTCTGTAGCATCAAAGAGCAGTTTCTCGGCTTCTTCTACAACGGCATCGGCATCGTCCGTTGAGCTCTCGCTCAAGGCTCTAATCTGAACAGAAGCGTTGATGAGGTCTCTTAAGAGAGAGTCATTTTTTATGATGTCTACATGGCTGGCCCAGTTGGCAAGGGCATACGACTTATCAGCCAAGGTAAGAATGTACTCTTTACCGCCAGCGTCTACAAGCATGCCCATGGCATCGAGTTTATCTGCCAAGGTCAGCTGGTCTACCGGGGTACGCTGCTCAACCAGTTCTAAAATTGCAGAGAAAATCGTGCGGTGTGCCTGCTTAAAGAAGTCCTCAGCCGTCAGCGCAGCGGTAGCCTCCTCGACAACCTCACGATCCAGAATCATCGCAGCCAAGGCTGCTTGTTCGGCGTCAAGGTTATAGGGAGTCTTGTCTTTATCCTTCTTATTGAGATGCTGTTGCTCTTGCTCATCGAGCAGCTGATAGTTGTGCCGCATTCCTTTTCTCCTGCTGTTGGTTTGTCTGCCTGCTGGGGCACCCGATGGTTTTTGCGCGAGTTCCTACAAAGAAAAGAGCCCTTGCAAAGCGCCCTGTTCGTCACTGTGAGCTTGACCCGCAACCCTTGCACAGGGGAGGGTGAGGTCACGGGTCAAGTCCACAACGACGAACAGGGACAGGTCAACGTGCATACCGTTTGTTATGTTGCCTCTTTTAGGCCCTCATCGGTTTCTTGGTCATCTGCAGCTTCTGTTACAACTTCTGTATCGTCTGCGTCACTTGCAACTTCTTCTGCCTGTATGACCTCAGGCTCATTGATAACAACTTCAACAGCTTCTTCTTCGACAAGCTCTTCGACAACGTCCGCCAGAGCACCTTTAACAGCTTCTGTAGGCTCATCTGCAATCATAACATCTTCTGCAGCCTCCGGGCTTTCAGTCTCGGCAACAGCTTCTTGAGCAGGGTCATCAGCAGCCTCTGCTGCTTCATCAACAGGTATTACAGCTTCAGATGCGTCTTCAGTGGCTATAAAGTCTGCAGCAGTTTCTGCAGGCTCAGCATCTTGCACATCTTCGGCTCCTTCAGCAGCTTGAGCGTCTTCAACAGCTTCAGCGTCTTCAGTAATTTCAGCCTCCTCGGCAAACTCAACGCCCTCAGCGCCCTCAGCAGCCGATTCTTCTGTAACGCCCTCAGCTTCGTCAAGCGGAGCCTCTTCTTTAATCAGCGACTCCTCGCTCACAACTTCTACCGTAAGAATGGCTTTGATGTCGCGATAGATAGTCACCGTGACACTATGCTCCCCTGCTGTCTTGATGGGCGCTTGCAAGTCGAGTTTTCTACGATCGATCTCGAGCCCCATGTCAAGAGCCAGCTTTTCAGCAATCTGTTGCGTGGTTACCGAACCAAAGAGTTGGCCTTCTTCGCCCACACGGGCACCAATAACCAACACCTTGTTAGCAAGGGCTGTTTGAATTTTGTCTGCGTTATCGAGACGCTCTTCCTCACGTTTGGCAATATTGTGCTTGCGCAGCTCAAGTTGCTTGAGATTGCCCTTGCTTGCTTCTATTGCCATCTTTTGGGGAAACAAATAGTTTACTGCGTAGCCACGTTTAACTTCGATAACGTCGCCTTCGCCTCCCCGTCCTTTTATTTCCTGTAATAGTATTACTTTCATGTTCGTTTGCTCCTTATGTAACCAGCGCGCTAGCTGCGGCTGCGACGGTCGCCGCGTCCGCTCAGCACCGTAACAGCATAGGGCATCAAGGCCATCTCTCGGGCGCGTTTGATTGCCATTGCAATGTCATGTTGATGCTGCGTGCAAGCACCGGTAATACGACGGGGCTCGATTTTGCCACGCTCGGTCATATACTTGCGCAGCAAGTTCGTGTCTTTGTAATCAATTACCAAGCTCTCTTCTTTGCAAAAAACACAGTGCTTTTTTCGAGGCTGGCGTACGAATTCTGCCATGTAGAGTTTCCTCCTTATACTTTCTTCTTGCTCCCTTAGAAGGGAATGTCGTCATCGTAAACGGTTATCTCTGGGGCGGCGGGAATTTTATCGGCCGCAGGGGCAGAAACAGCTCCCGTAGGCTCTTGGTAAGACGATCCACCGGTATTGCGCGGCGAAAGTAACTCAATGTTATCAACGGTCACGTCTACCTTTGAGCGCTTTTGGCCTTCCTTCTCCCATTGGCTCCATCTTAGTTTGCCATCTACTCCCACTTTTGAGCCCTTAAAAAGGTATTTGGCCAAGGCGTCTGCCCTGGTGCCAAACAGATTACAGTCGATGTAGTTGGCCACATCCTCCCACTCACCACTTGAGGGGTTCTTTCGCCTGTCGTTTACTGCGATGCTAAACGAGAGCACCGAAGTGCCCGAGGGCGTTGCCCTGAGTTCTGGGTCGCGTGTGAGGTTGCCAGTTAGTATTACTTTGTTGATGCTCATGTTTCTTCACCTTTGCTCTCTCGTTGTTTTAGCCTGTGCCAAAACTGCAGAGCTTACTCAGTAGGATCTTTTCGTACCACCATAAATCGCACCACAGCGTCGGTAATGCGCATAATACGGTCAAGCTCTGCAATGCTTGTAGGTTGTGCGTGGAAATTAATAAGGGTGTAGTCACCATCTTGCAGCTTGTTGATCTCGTAGGCCAGCTTTCGTTTGCCCCATGGATCAATACTGTCAATAATGCCCTCTTGGCTGGTGATGGTTGTTTGAATTCTCGTGAGAAGAGCCTCGCGAGCATCCTCCTCTATGGCAGGGTCAACAAAGAACAGCAGTTCATAAGCCTTCATTCTTCACCTCCTTTGGACTATTCGGCTCAGACGCATGAAGGCGGGGTCCGAGCAGGAACGTGAACCGAGAAGTCTACCACTCTTTTTGAAGACAAGCAACACGCTCCATCGCCAGCAGTCAATAGTATGGCATAAGCGTCTTAACTGGCACCAAACCAGGTCTTAACCAGCACCAAATAAGTCTACCTGCATCTAAACTGGTGCTTGCAGCCTGGTGCTTGCAGTGGAGGGGTAGTTACTTGATGTCATTCACCGATGCGTCAGTTGCATGATTATCAAGTAGCTCTATACTTGTCCAACGCTATACTTATCCGGCGCTACCTATCGAAAGGCATCATGAACCACCTTACAGCAACAATCAGTACTACGAAAACCGCAGCAACCCCTGTGGCTGCTTCTCTGGTCGTAGTAATTATTATTCTGCTGCATGTTGCGCAACGGTGTCTCGGTTAAGTAGAGATAAGGGCTTACAAAACACCTGCCGCAACAACAAGATGCGGCAGGTGTTTTTTTATGCCAAAAATCCGAAGTGTCCTCAATGAACACTTCACAAACAAAAGGAGGAACTATCATGCAAGGCAAACAAGACAAGCGAGAGCTGCAAGCTGCGCAAAGCGCAAAAGGAGCTCTCAGCGCACAAAGTAGGAAAGAAGATCAGGCGCTCAAAGAGCTGCCAAGCAAAGAGTGGGCTAACCCAACGCCCGCAGGACTCGTAGCGCTGGCAGTAGCCTGCGCCTGCTTCTTTGCCGTACTCACCGGCCGCGTAGAAACCTCAGCTCTACCGCTGGTTGGCTGCTGGTTGCTCGGAGGCTTTGTGGTGCAGTTAATCGTAGGCCTACTCGACCTCAAGGAGCGTAACCACGCAGGAGGTAATACCTTCTTATTCTTCAGCGCCTTTTTTATGTTGGTAGGCGGCATCTCCATGTTGCTCAAGTACCAGGCAATCCTAGAAGGCGCCCCTCTTGATGCGCGCATAGATGGTTACGCGTGGTGCGTATTAGCGGGAGTCTTGCTGCTTTGGACGCCTGCCTTCTTAAAGAAATTCACCCTGTTGTCTGTGGTAGTACTCTTGTTAGATATTGCCCTGCCAATAGTGGCGCTCACCGACCTGGCTCTCATCCCCGCAGAGCTCTCCCACGTTGCCGGCTGGGCACTGCTCGCCGCAGGGGTGTGCGCAGTCTACCTCTGTTCTGCCCTGGTCGTAAACCAGGCTTTTGGACGCACGGTATACCCTGTCATCGGAACTCCGCGTACATAGCAGTGGCACGCATCACGCCCCATGAGGGAGCTGAGTATGTCAGGGGGCGTCAGACTGTGCAAAAGGTCGCAACGGACAGTGGGGACGGGGGGAGGCTGTTGCATTTTACGCAGTAAAATGAGACAGTTTGCCCCGTCCACAGCTGTCCGCGCATGAGGGAGCTGAATATGTCAGGGGGCGTTTCTCCTGACATACTCTGATATCATTATGAGCAGGCACAATTAACCTTAGAAGGACATCCAATATGAGCAATCATGACAGGCGTTTGGTTTTTAATCACATCGTTGATCTTGTTGTATCAGGCGAGAAGCTGTCAGCAATCAAAGAATTCCTTGAGCTGTTTGGCTGCGACCTTAAGCAGGCAAGAGATGGCGTAGAGGAAATGCTTTCTACTAGAAATTTTCAGTGGGAATACTATGAGCAGAAGTATGGAGAGCCAGCCTCTGGTGGCAAGAAAAAGTCAAAAAAGGGAGTCTTGCTCTTTCTTTTCATTGTACTCACGCTTGTGCTTGTCTGCGGTCTTCCTGTTCTTCACTACACAACTGAAGTCTTCCGTCCTCATGCCTTCACTTATTCTGTCGCAGTAGAACTAGAGAACGGGGAGGTCTTCAGGAGCAGCCAATCAGGACTCGGAGCTGTAAATAGACAAGGGGAGCTGTTGATTAACTATAGAGCTAGCGACCTGGCTTTTTTTGTTGCACTCCACTTGGATCCCTATTATGACTTCAGGGATACTGACGAATCAGCAAGATCAACAGTTGGGTGGATTGTCCTAAACACCGACAATCCTTTCTATCAGGGAAGTATCGACCGTAAAAACGATAATATCAAGTCTTACTATTCTTCCGAGCGAATGTATTCCTCGCCCTCCAATTATTATTTTCAAGATAGCTTTTTTGATCAGCGCGGAATGCCTGTTTGGAGCCATTCGACTGAAGAGAACGCTGGTAGTTTATTCCAGCGCGTTACTGTGAGCGAAAGCATCGGCTCCTCGACGTATTATGGCTCAGCACAATTTCTTAATGTTAACCAGTTCCTTGAACAGACGTACGGCATTGTTGTCCAAATGACGTATGACAAAAAGGATGCCTGTGTGGTGTTCAAGGTGACAAGTGCGCCTTTGGACAAGCACCAATCTGTAAACCACGCCTAGTGCACTGCGTGATATCAGGGGCACAAACGCCCTGTGCCCCAAACAGGCTATGAGGTTTACAGCTCTTTTTGATAAACGATGAGCTCGTGGTTGGTATCAGCTATGTTTACGAGGAAACGCGTTGCTTCAACGGTATAGCCGTTTGACTGCCAGAACTTCTTGCCGCTCTCTTGAACGGGCACGGCGTACACAGCATCAGCAGCTACTGCGCTCTCCAACGCATACTCTTCAATACTGCGCACAATGGCAGACCCAATGCCCAAATGACGCATCTCTGGGTCGATAATCATATGCTGGATGAGCCACTTGCAGGGCTCCGGCCAGCCAACCACAACCAGCGAGTAACCAGCCAGTTTCCTGTTAACGTACACCAGAGCAAACATCTTGTTCTCTTCAAGAACGTCTTTGATGATACTGGTCTCTTTCTCAAGCGAGAGAGGCGCGTTGGTAAGACCGCGATAGTCTTCTACCAAATCTAGCGCCCTGCTGCGAAGCGCCTCAATCTCTGCGCGCTCACTTCGAGCCAAGTGGTTGTTCATAACAAAAATGACGTTAAATCTGTTCTTTTCTTGGTCTTCGGCCAGGCTTTCATAGCCCTTTGCCGGCTCTTCGCCGGTCGGAAGACGCTTTTTGAGTGTTTGTTTTTCATTCATTTTTTATTCATTTCATAGTATTAGCCGAATAACATTACTAGTTTGGTCATCATAGGAGACCGACCCATTACCCGTATGTGCATAGCTAAATGGGCGAGCGAGGCTATAATAGTACCATGAAAGAGTCATATTCCAAAGAAGCGCCCAGTTATAAAGACCCCATTGCCCCGCGAGTTGAAGCCGCCATCAAGCACCGTGAGGAGCATGAAGCAGGCTTTGCCCAGGCAACAGACAACTATGATGGGTTTTATCTGCGTCTCAAAGAATTGGGAGAAGATGGCAATCGTTTCTTTTTGGGAGCGCCAGCTATCATTGGCTCCAGACTGTCTTATAGCGGAGCTGAAGCGCAGGTGCTCAGCAACGACGGCCTCTTCCTTGCCCAATTAGCAGGCGCACCCGCCGAGAGGCTGTCTGCTCTGCATTCCCGTGGCTGGCATATTGAGGTGCTGCTGAGCGCCACCTACTTCAGAGCCCAAGACAAGTCTGCTCTTGCCGACATTGCCTTTCTGTGCTGGAGCACAAAGGACGGGGAGCTTAATGCTGCCCTCTGTGCCTTTGCCAAGGGCATTGCCGAGCGTTTTGCCAGTGGAGACCGAGCCGACGTAAGGCTTTCTCAAGACCAGTTCATCAAGATACTTGAGAGTAAGGGCGCCTGGTGCCTCACGCCTACCACTAAACGTGACTCCATCGAAAAAGGCACAGTTGTCTTTAAGGCGCGCCGCAGCGGCACCGAGCGCATTACCGCCTACGCTCTCAGGCACAAAACAGGCTGCAACATCCTCGCCATCCTCTTTTGGCTCGCTTTAGCAGGCGGCATAGCAGCCCTCATTTGGTCTCTCTTTTCTGGATAACACAAAGAGCTGCTGGATCCTGTCCTGTCCTGTCGCGCTCGACGAAGCAAGCAACCCCTGTCGCGTTTTGCGAAGCCAAATACCCCTGTCGCGTTTTGCGAAGCCAAATACACCTGTCGCGTTTGCCACAGCCAAATACACCTGTCGCGTTTGCCACAGCCAAATACCCCTGTCGCCCTGACGCGTTCGCTCGAAGAGCGAATGTTGCAGGGCCTAGTTGCATTATTGGCAGACCTGTTGTGGAACAAAGGGAAAGACGTTCCGTGGGAACAGTTCTCACGGGTCATCCCCACGGATCTTTGAGAGCAACTGGCAGACGCCGCCTTGGGTGTCTGCCAGTTGATCGTTACAAGAGAGGGCTTGAAGCCGTGCTCTGTCTTGTCTAGCTGATTAGATGATCTTCTTCATCCAATCAAGTCAGCTGCGTTGCTATCAAGAAAAACTAGCGGTTACCGTATAGCTTCTAGCAACATCTCCCCCTGTTCCTATTAGCCCACTCCATGACCCGCCTGCATTAAGGGTGATGGTGTAGGTAAAGTTCCAACTATTAAAGTTTTGGTATGCAAGCCGTACGCCTGCTGTGCTAAACAGTGCTGGATCAGTTGCATTTGATGTGCCGGAAGTGCCTTGTAGGGTCACACGCATGGTCGCACTCGAAGTATTCGTCACCGTAATCGGAATACGTCCGCTTGCTCCTGTGCTAACGTTTGCGGTTGCTGTTGGGTTTCCCTGGCTTAAGGTTATGCCTTGCGTTAGTGTGGGAATAGTGATTGCCGCACTAACGCGTACTGGGCCCGCGAAGTAGTTTATGTTTGCTGCTGTGCGAGCATGGACGAAATATGTCCCAAAACTGAGTCCGCTAAAAGTCGTTGAGGCCTGCCAGCCGCTTGTTGGTGTTGTTGTGGCTGATGTGTTGATGGCGTATTCGATGCTTTGCCCGTTTGATCCACCAAAAATAGGGGCGTTTACCGTGATGCTGTTTTCAGTTGTGCTCCGCACCGTAGGCAAGCTGCTTAGAATTTCTCCGTCACCTCTGGCCACCGCACTGGCTGTGATGGTTCCGGTGGGAGCAATCGCAGCTGTTGCGCCGCTGACATTGGAAGCAGGAATGCTAGTTGCACGAGTGAGTGTTATCGTGTTTGTGCTGTACGTTGTTGGCGTTCCGGTAATAGGGATGGTCACAACCGTGCTGCTCGTCCTTTGAGCTGTTCCTGCTGTGAGTCCAGCAGGAAGTCCTGTCACAGTGAAATTGGCAGGATTAATTGTTGAAGCGTATGTTCCGCTAGCCAAAGTGTAAACAACACTTGCGCCGCTCAGTGCGTTTCCAACTTTTAGGTCTGTGAGACCTGTGGCACTAACCGCAATCGTTGACCAAGAAGAAGTAACCGTGTAGCTTCTTGCAACATCCCCGCCTGTTCCAATATATCCACCCCAGAAAGATCCTGCGCTAAGAGTGATGGTGTATGTAAAGTTAGAGCTATTGAAGTTTTGGTGTGCAATCTGCCTGTTCCCATGATCAAACAGGGCTGGATTTGTAGCACTTGATGTGCCGGTGGTTCCTTGCAAGGTAACGCTCATAGCTATATCAGAAGTATTTCTCATTTGAAGAGGAATACGACCGCCTATTCCTGCACCAACGTCTGCTATTGCAGTTAAGTTGCTTGGAGTTAATACTACGCCCACCGTAATTGCTTCGCTTACTTGCGCAATGCCCGCATTATAGTTTGTATTTGCCGCTGTACGGGCAAACACATAGTATGTACCTAAGATGGGGATGCTAAGTGTCGTGTAGCTACTCCAGTTGCTTGACGGTATTGTTGTGCTAGACGTGCCGATGGCGTACTGGACGCTTTGCCCAGTTGCACCTGCGTTAGTCACAGCATTTACCGTGATGCTGCTTATGGCTGTGGACTGCACTGTAGGTGCACCACTTACTGCTGCTCCGTCACCTCTCTCTATATCACTGGCTGTGATGGTTCCGGTGGGTGTAATTGCAGCTGTTGCGCCAATTACATTCACAGCAGGTATGCTGGATGCACGAGTGAGAGTCCTCACATTTGCATTATATGTAGTTGGTGTTCCCGAAATAGGTATGGTCACCGTTGTATTGTTCGTCCTCAATGCTGTTCCTGCCGTAAGCCCAGGAGGGAGGCTTCCCACAGTGAAACTGGAGGTGTCTATTGATGAATTGTATGTTCCGTTGGTCAAGGTGTATACGACACTTGCATTACTAGCTAGCGCCTGTCCAACTTTTAGGCTTGTGAGGCCTATAGCAGTAACTGCGATGGAGGGGGGTGGTGATATGGCAATTGCTGCACTCACGCGCACAGCGCCTGCGTTGTAGTTTGTGTTTGCTGCTGAGCGGGCATGG
>WQXH01000010.1 GCA_009784945.1 Coriobacteriia bacterium
AGAGATGACTGCGTCAAGGTTACAGATGCTTGAGTCTATAGTTAAGGCCTTGGTGTTTAAAGAGGAGAGCTCTGTTTTGTAGTCTGAGACAGAGCTTTTGAGGTCAGCTATGAGAGAGGGCATTTGGTTTATCTGGTTTGCGTAGAGGGCTATGGTTGCCATGAGCTACACCTTTTCTCTGGTAGAGCTTACTGCCAATTAGGACTCATTTTCTGGCCGGCGCCTCTTTCTTACACCGCGAACAACTACAATGGCAGCAGCTGATACCAGCAAGAAGGAAGAAAGCAGAATAACCCATAGCCAAAAGTAGCCGATATGTATATTCGCTCTTTCTTGAACGATGTAGGTATTTCCTGCCATGTCAGTGAGCTCTAATCCGACGTTATGCCAACCCTCACTGAGCACAAATGTCAAGGTGTTATCTTCGTTTGAATACTGAAATTGAATTTTCTCACCGTTATTAAATACCCTGCACTCCTGCTCGTTAAGCCGCTCGCTGATATCGGAGATGACAATCTCTCGCTCCGTGTTGCCAAAATACCAGTGCCAAGACACAAACTCCTTGGGTAGTTCGCAAGTTGGTGCAATATTATCAATATGCAGCCTTCCCAGGTCTATTCTGCCACCAGCGTTTTTAACCGTCAAAAGCAACTCGACATCAATGTCATTCTGAAAATTATCTTGAAAGTAAGAACCCTCTAGAACGTAGTTGTGGACTCCCACTCCATAAATGCTTCCGTCAATCTCTGCCTGCAGATTGGTGTTGATTTCTTCAGCATTGTTATCTCTTAAGACAATATCTATACCTGAATCTTTCTTTGCAAACACAAGTATCTTGATGTCATTGAAGTCATCCGGTTTCTTGCTTATCGCCTCACCATTTTCATACTGGAAGGAGTAGAGGCCAGTGCCCAGTGCCAGATTGCTGTCAAGGATATATGCTAAGACATCATGCTCAGCCATTTTCACGAAGGTGTTTGTGTTGAGGAGGCTTTCATTTCCTGCGCGATCCACAGCAACCAGTTCCAAGGTGTAAATGCCGTCTTCGTCAAAAGTAGGCAAGCCAAAAAAACCGCCGTTGATTTGACCGTTATTATCTCTGTCTGCATCATGAAAAACGTGAGTCGGCTCAATGATCACTGCTGTGGTAGAGCTCGTGTAATATGGTGTATAAGCTGTCAGGGTATACTTAAGATGATCAATGTTCACATCATAAAACTCAATAGTCGGTTTTGGGTCATCTTTTCTCGAGAAGGGGTAGATATCCAAAAACTCAGTATCATCATCACTTACATAGTTGTCGTTCCTTCTCTGAATAATTGGAGGAGTAGTATCAATCTCAAATATAACTGTGCTTCTCATGTCAGAACTGTTTCCAGCAAGATCTGACGGTGTCATCTCAATTTGATACACTCCATCTCTCGAGAATGTAAATGACAAGGTGTGGACATCTTCAGACGATTCCCACTCTCCTATGCTCAGCACCCCTGAAGTTCCATCAATAAAACCATCGCTTGTATGAGCTTCTCCAGCCTCCTTAGTATGGACTGTCAGATGCATCAACTCCGGATCGAAATTACGCTCAATCACCCTGATAGAAGCAGTTTTTTCTTGGTTAAAACTATCCTCTGTTTCCACTTTGCTGAAAGTATCAAAATTGTCCTCGATTACCGGCGCTGTTTTATCTACACAAAAATGCCCGTAGTTGTTTCCCGAATAACTGACAAGAGCGGGATGGTTACCCAGGTCGGTACCGTCAACGCTAAAAGTGAACTCTCCTTCATCAAAGTCGATCACAGCGACATGCTCAGTATTAGAAACCTTAACAAAGGAGTAGGCTGGTGCATTGCCAAATCTGTTTTCGATAGTGAGCTCAATCAATTCTGGATCAAAGTTTCGTTCAATAACCGTAATGGTCGCAAAACGATTGTTGCTGTAATAGAATTCATTTATGGCTGCATCATTACTAAATACGACGTTGATGATTGGAGCAGTCTTATCAATGGTAACTTGTTCGCTCTCAGCTGATTTATTGTTGCCAGAACAGTCCGTTGCGTCAAATACTAGAACAATCTCGTTGCCATCATCGGCAAGCACAAACGTTCTCTCCACTTTTACGACAAGATTAGCATCCATCTCCAGGACGACCCAACCACCCTCCAGTATGTCGCCTACATTGACATTGGAGTTACTGATTAACACAGTCTGTCTACCCAAGCCTCCATTTTCTGAATCTGAGCTTTGTAAGTACCCAATCTCCCTAATACCAGAGTCGTAATCAGATACAGTTGCCGTAAAGCTGACATCGGTTATATAGAGCCTGTTACCATCTGCATCTCTGTGTTCTGTGGCGCTGTTATTTGTAATATGTATCTCGGGGTTGGTGCTGTCAACCACAAAGGCCATTGTTATTTTTCGACCCGATATATTTCCTACATTATCGAGTGCCTCAACGACCAAGTTTCCCTTAAAACCATCTGGAACAGCAACTTCAGCCACACCATTCACAATATCTTGCTCTCCTGTGATTACTGTGGCATTCTCGCCATCTTGGTAGGATACAAACTGATACTTCAGCTTGTCCAACCCCGATGATGGCTCTTCGTCCTCAACTTGAAAAACAGCTGTAAACCCTGTTTGAGCAAAGTAGCCATATACCAAAGAGTTAACGAATCCAAGAGTCTCAGTAGCGCTGTTTGAGTCTGCTGCCGTAAACTGATACCCAATAATTGAGGGCGCTTCTTTATCTACAAAGACTGTTGCATTCTCAGAACTCTGGTTGCCAGCATTGTCAGTTACGGTTACTTCGAGCAAGTACGATCCATCTGCTGCTGCGATTGCCTGGCTCGTGCAAATGAGAAAGGCCTCTTTGTGCGTTTGCGCAGTAAAGAAGTCTGCATCAACAGGATTTCCGCCTATGTCCACTAAGATGCTAGCACCGTTTATCGTTATCTGAACAGAGCGGATGCCCGAATCAAGATCTTCAGCGTCAATGGCAAATAGGACATCTTCTGAGTACCAGTGTTTCGTGGCACTCTCTCTGTAAACAGGCTCAGAAAGTGAGACATTGATGAGTGGATCGATTGACTCAATCATCAAGTGGCCACTGCCGTAAGCATCACCCAGTGTTTTACTAACGCTGACATTGCCAGCATTGTCAGTTGCAATTGCTTCTAACGTGTCGATGGTAAAACAATCATTTAAGCCAAAGCTCTCTGGCAAGATGAACTCTGCTTTGTAGGTTCCGTCATCGAGAAGAATAAAAGAGTCAGGCACAGGATTGATAGGTAGTCCATCAGCAGACAGACCAATTGAGCCAACTCCAGACTGAGCCACACCCAAGCTGTCATCAGCAATAACCGTGACTCTTACTTTTTCATTAAAGAAATTGCCAAAGTCCCGATGGCTCAGCGCCAGGTCGAAAGAGTCACCGTTTTCCTTGGTGATATAGAGTCCAGCAATCTCTGGCGCTGTTTTATCAATCCTCAGCACAATGGTTTCTGCTTCGGAAACGTTTTGAGCCCTATCCAGGGCATAAAGGTAAAAGGTCTCTTCGTCTTGCTCGGTATCGATGGTAATTGAATAGGTGCCATCTGCATTAATGTGTGTAAAGTTAGTGCCCTCAGTGCTCTCGGCAATGACTTGATCATCGCTTAAGGGGGCATTGCTCCAAACTACTTTGCTTAGGCCAGACGAGGGATTATCGGTGCTGCTTGGATCCATCACTCTTCCTTCGATTATACAATCCTGATTTGTCCAGCCTGCTGGTTGAGGAGTATTAATTGTAAGAACGGGGGGGACCGTATCTATGAGAATAAGAATCTTGGGATTGAGATTCACTGTTTCAATGGTTGTTGGGACACCAGGGCCGCCGGGCGCAAGCACACGGATAGTTTCAATGAGGGTTGTTTCGTAGATTGGGATTGATGCTTGAGTAGACCCCTTCGATCTTAATGATATTCTGGTATACGACTCTGCAGGATGCAGCTGCACCGTTGTGTTGTTGTTAGTGTAGCTGTAGATATAAACACCTGATTGATCTGGATAGTCTCCAATAAAGTTATCCCTACTTATGTTAACGTAGTCCATGATTCCGCCTGAGGTTTCAGGCTCTACTTGCGAAAAAATAAACCTAATTAAGTGATCGTGTTCAACTGAAAGCTCACAGGAATATGAGCTGCCTCCTTCCTGTGGAGAAAATGCAACGTCCGATCCACCCAACGATATCTGAGTTAGGTCATAGCCTTCGTCCGGAGTGATGACAAGCGAAAGCAATTCACCGTGTTCCACATTGAGAGGTGGGCTGGCTGGAGAGCCATTAAAAAAGACAGAACCATTGTCAAAAGGCTCAAAGCTAATGCTATAAGTATTAATCGAAAACACTATTTCTACCAAATAATTATTGCTAACATCAGCGAACTGGTAGAAGTATTCTGTTTGCGTATTGCCAAAAGTGCCGCCAGCAAGAGGCACACCATCAATACTGATACTAACACTGCTGACATGATAACCAATATCTGCATAGGCAGTAAAAGTGTAGTCATCTCCCCCGTTAACGTAGGCTACACTGCCATCGCTTATTGGAGATGGATCACTACTACCCTCAACTGTTCCCCCAGAACTAATCTCATATACAATCTCGTATACCACGTTGAGGGGGAGCAGTGTAGGCTCAATGGCAACATCCGATGAACTATTTATTGAGCCCAGAGAAATAGGGCAGTACGCGGTATCAGTTGGCACAACAGTAAAGTTGTAAGGCTTGTCCTTGTAGACCGCCACAGAAAAGGAGCCGTTGTCTGCCAGAGCAACTGATCCATCATCGTATCCCGTAAAAGAGACAGTTCCTCCGCCGGTGTAAGGGTTGCCATTATCATCCAAGACTTGACCTGAGGCCATTATTGTTGGCAGCGGATCAAAATCAGTTGCAGCATATGTAATGCTTGCATCATTAAACGTTTGCTCTGTTATTTGATAATCTTCGTATCCAATCATACCTACCAGTTTGATATCGTAGGTTTTGTCTAGATCGATAAAGTCGCTCAGCGTTGCTACATGCGGAGCTTCCGATGCCACCTCTGAAGGCTCTTTTTTCAGAGCTACGGTTTGAGTTGTTGCAGGATCCATACTGTCAGTGAGGGTGATGACAATATCACCATCGATTGAACTGTCAACCGCAACAGTAAAGGTGGATTGAGTGAGCGCAAACGTACTTGATATCGATGACGTCAAAATCATTGCGCTTGCTAAAAATAGAGAAAACACTACAGCTACAAACCACTTGTCTTTTTTCTGAACAATACTATTGCACTCTGCACTCACGTTAACCTCCATTGTATTTGACTACATCACTGATTCTTTTTTCCTGCTCTTGGATTAGTATGTTAGAGAATGTTCGATAGAACAGCCCGCCCGACTTGGCTCTTTTGTACTTGTGAAAAAAGAGCAAAAAACCAACAAAAAGGCATAAGAATGCCAAGACTATTGAACTATATAAGGGCACCAGCACAAATGGTGAGTAATACTTTAAGTTAAGGGCATTTTCTACTTGTGCATATAATCCAGTAAAATACAGAACCGAGAACAAAACCGCAAAAGCAACAAGCGTAACAAGCAGAACCTTTATGTACGTGCTAATCACATACCGAGCCAGCGTGTAAGGCACTGCATATTTTTCTGACACTTTTCTCAGCTTCAGAGCTCCTATACTGCTATGGTTCTAAAGAATTCCTGTACTTCTTGCTTGCTTAGACCAAGACCCTTTGAAACAATGGAAATATTTTCATCGTTATCCAACACATTTTTAAGCTTGACCAGAGCGTTAAGAAATTCAACATTGTCCTGGTATTGTACCAAAACTTCATAGGCGGCAATAATCTCAGTTTTTCCTACCTCAACGTTATAAATTGCTCTTGCCAGATCATAACCGATGCTTTCCTTAGATGGATCAAGCTTTATGATCTCTGTCGAAATCTCCCTGAATTTTCTTGTATTGGCATTGATCACTATCTCGTCAATGCGCTGGGGCAGCATCTGTTGGTTTCCGATTTGCACCAAAAGGCTTACAAGCATTATGGCCTCATATTCAGAAATGTCACCATCCTCGTAAGTAAAACCGGCAATCATTGCGTAAGTCTCGTCCAATTTGTTAGCGGGCGCTGTGGTGATTAAATCGTGCGCTATCTCCTCTAATTTATAGAATCGTGTTTCGTTGTAGTCGGAGGTTAAGCTGTTCCAGCTTCCTCCGGCTATAGAAAAGGCTGAGGAGAGATATATGTAATAAATAATAAGGAACACCGAAAACAGCGAGAGCATGGCTCCACTGAGTTTAAAAGCATTTTTTACTTTTACATTCTCCTCTCTTACGATGGTCGGAACAGAATCCTTTGCTATCTCCAAGTCTTTTTTTAAATCCTTGTAGGAATGGTAGTAATCTTTGTTGTTAAAATCTGTAAAACCATCGACTCTTTTCCTCGTGCACTTCTTGACTATATTCTCAAGCTTTCTGTGATAGAACAGGGAGGTGCATGATAAATCCCTATTACAATAGGCGTTGTCGTTTAAGAAATTTTCTTTGTAGAAGCTATAGAAGTCGTCGGTAAACAATTTACTCTTAGTTGCCAACTCAAAGATATTTAAGCACTCCCAAAAGGTTGCACCAAGAGAGAAAAAATCGCTCTCTATTGACATCCTTCCCTGCACAAAGGTTGCAGAAAAGGGAAAAGCCGAATTGTGGGCACTTTTTGAATAACACTCAGGGGCGGCGTAGCCAAGCGTTCCATGCTGGTACAAACTATCCAAAGTCTCATCCTTATTGTAGTCTGCTGCTTCCAAGTTGCTTTGGATAAACCGGTTGGCCTGCGTGATACTTTTTGATTTACCAAAGTCTATCAACACTAATTCTTTGCCATGTCTGGTTACCATAATGTTTTCTGGCTTAATGTCCAAATGCAGGATTTGTTTTTGCTCTGTCACAAACTCCATGATCTCGCAGAGGTTAATCATGAAAAGTAGTATTAGGCCTTGATACTTCAATACATTGTCGTAGTTATAACTGAGGGCAATCGCAGTCTTTTCTTCCTCGTTAAAATCATGGTAGTTGTTGACCTTGCTGAGACCGTTTGCCAAAGTCTCTATCCTGCGAAGCTTCCAGTATTCCTCTCTGCAAAACTCCTCTAAAGACCAGCCGTCAATAAATTCTTCAATAACACAGAAGTATGAGGCTCCGTTAATCTCGCCACCAATCACCTTGTCGCAAGGCAGTTTGAAGCTGCCTAAATCGTCCACTACGTCATCTACTCTTACAATAGACCTGCATTCTCGCAGCTCCTCAAAAATCTTCCATTCCTCTGTTTTAAAAACCATAAGCCTGTCGATGGTCTTTCCATTGAGCACAATGACCTTTGGCTTGAATTTGAGCACACAGGAAAACTGCATACCACCTTCGCGCTTGACTTTTAACCCTTTATACACGACACTTTCGGAGCCAATAGCAATAAAACCATCTTTGTTGATGCCATAAGATGTATCAATGACATATTTATAGGTATTGCCGATAATCTCACTAATCATTAGCTTGTATCAATACTTCCTCTATCGAGTTGTAGTTATGCTGTTTTCTAGCCATACACAGTGGCAAGTGTAGCATAAAACAATGAAACCTAAAGAGCATCGACCTTGGCAACCAGCTTGTTTGTATCCACCGCACATCATCAGTGTGACAGTCTGCAGGCTTGTTACTTACTCATTGCCCACATCGAACTGGGAGTTGTAGAGCATGGCGTAGAAGCCTTGTGCTTGCAGGAGTGTATCGTGCGAGCCTTGCTCTACGATGTCGCCTTCGTTGATGACTAATATGAGGTCTGCATTTTTGATGGTGGAGAGGCGGTGCGCAATGATGAAGCTGGTGCGCCCTGCCATGAGATTGTCCATGGCTTTTTGGATGAGCAGCTCGGTGCGTGTATCAACCGAGGAGGTGGCCTCGTCTAAGATGAGGATACGTGGATTATGTAAGACTGCGCGCGCAATGGTTAAGAGCTGCTTTTGACCCTGCGAGATGTTTGAGGCTTCTTCATTGATGACCATGTCATAGCCACCTGGCAGCGTTTGAATGAAGTAGTCTGCCTGGGCAACCTTTGCAGCCGCTCGCACTTCTTCATCGCTTGCATCCAGCCTGCCATAGCGAATGTTTTCGGCAATGGTATCGGAGTAAAGCCAGGTATCTTGCAACACCATGCCAAAGAGCTCGTGTAAGCTACTGCGCTTATAGGAGCGGATGTCAACACCGTCAATCGAAATAGAGCCACTGTCTACGTCATAAAAGCGCTCCAGCAACTTGACGAGGGTGGTCTTGCCTGCACCGGTGGGGCCTACGATGGCAATCTTGGCTCCGGGCTTTATCTTGGCAGAAAAGTCCTTGATGATGACCTTGTCTGCCGTGTAACCAAAGCGCACGCGGTTAAACTCCACGGCACCCTTGATGTCGGCAGCATGCACCTCTAAGGCATTGGCTGCATCAGCGGGCACCTCTTCTGCCTCCAATAGCGAAAACACACGCTCGGCAGCGGCAACGGTTTGTTGCAGTATGTTAGATATCTGCGCTGCTTGCACTATGGGCTGCTGGAAGGTGCGCATATATTGGATAAAGGCCTGGATGTCTCCCACTTGCATAGAGCCGCTGATGGCCAGCCGCGCACCAATGATGCAGACGATAACGTAGCCGATATTGCCCACCACATTCATCATAGGCATCATGAGCCCGCTGAGGAAGTTGGCCTTCCACGCCGAATTATATAAGGTGCTGTTGTTTTCTTCAAACTCCTTTTGAGCGCGCTCTTGCCCATTAAAGGCCTGCACCACGCTGTAGGCACCGTAGTTTTCCTCAACCGAGCCATTGACCTTGCCAAGGAACTTTTGTTGCGCACCAAAGTGCTTTTGCGATTTGCTCACGATAAAGCCAATGAGACCAAAACTCAGTGGCAAGGTGAGCACGGCGGCTAGCGTCATTTGCCATGAGATGGAAAGCATCATGACGATTACACCAATCAGCGTGGCCACCGAGGTGATGATTTGAGTAACCGACTGGCTGAGGCTTTGATTGATGGCATCTACGTCGTTGGTGATGTGGCTCATAACGTCGCCAGTGGGCACTTTGTCGTAATAAGAAAAGGGGAGGCGCATGATTTTGGCGTCAATGTCTCGGCGCATGCGGTAAGAGATTTTGTTGGCAACGCCGGCCATGACATAACCTTGAATAAACTGGAAAAGGGCAGCTATGCCATAAAGTGCTAATACAGATAGCAAGATAGAGGCAATGATGCCAAAGTCTGGTCCTGTGCCCGTGCCAGCAATTTGACCCATAATGCCATTAAAGAGTTCGGTGGTGGCATTGCCGAGCAGCTTGGGGCCAATGATGTTGAACACCGTAGAGGCCAAGGCGCACACGCTTACAAAGATGAGGGCAGCCTTAAAGGCTCCCAGGTACCTTAAGAGCTTTTTGATAGTACCCTTGAAGTCCTTGGGCTTGTCGCCGCCCAGCATGGCACCCATGGGGCCACCAGGGCGTCCGCCGCCAGCACCACCCAAGCCAACGCCGCGTCTGCGAGGCGCAAACTGAGGGCGTGGCGTCGTATCTGTGTGCTTGGCGCTCATTGGGTGTCACCCCCGCTTTTTAAGGCTGCCTCAATCTCTTCCGGCGAAAGCTGGGTTTCTGCAACCTCTCGGTAGGTGGGGCAGCTTTTGAGGAGCTGACTATGGGTACCTTGAGCAATGACGCGGCCTTCGTCAAGAACGTAGATGCTCTCGGCATGCATAATGGTGCTCACCCTTTGGGCAACAACGATAAAGGTGGCGTCTTTTGTGTAAGCAAAAAGAGCCTTGCGAAGCGCCGCATCGGTAGCAAAGTCCAAAGCCGAGAAGCTGTCGTCAAAAAGGAATACCTCAGGCTTGATTGCCAGAGCACGTGCTATAGCCAGGCGCTGGCGCTGTCCGCCCGAGACATTGCTGCCTCCCTGGGCTATCTCAAAATCAAAGCCCGGAGGTAAGGGTGACAGGGAAGGTGACAAGGGGACGGGGCGTTTGTCACCTTTCTGAAAAGGTGACAAACGCCCCGTCCCCTTGTCACCTTGACACTCCAGCTCTTTGATGAACTCCAGAGCCTGGGCAACTTGGGCAGCCTCAACGAGCTCTTCTGGCGCAAGGCAGGGGTTTCCGTAGGCAATGTTGTCTGCCACAGTTCCACTCATCAGCAGGCTCTTTTGGGGCACGTAGCCAATCTTGCTGCGCAGTTCGCTTATAGAGAGCCTGCGTACGTCGATGTCATTAAAGTAGACCGTGCCTTCGTCTACGTCGTAAAAACGCATGATGAGGCTGAGCAGCGTGGATTTGCCCGATCCAGTAGAGCCAATAATGGCGGTGGTTTGTCCAGGCTCAGCCACAAAGTTGATGTCTTGTAAGGCAGGAGCATCGCTGCCCTCAAAACTAAAGCTCACGTTGGAAAACTCGATTCTTGGCGACAAGGGAGCGGCAGGTGACAGTTCAGGCGACAAGGGGACGGCAGGTGACAGGGAAGGTGACAAGGGTGACAAGGGTGACAAGGGGACGGCAGGTGACAGGGAAGGTGACAAGGGGACGGGGCGTTTGTCACCTTTCTGAAAAGGTGACAAACGCCCCGTCCCCTTGTCACCTTCCCTGTCACCTGCCGTCCCCTTGTCACCCTTGTCACCAAGAGATACAGGCTCGCTTGGATTGGTAATAAGCGGTTTGGTTTCCAAAACGTCTGCTATGCGCCCTGCGCTTACCGCAGCGCGTGGCACAAAGATAAAGGCCATGGCAATGAACATGAAGCTCATGACCACCATCATGGCGTATTGCATGTATGCCATCATGTCGCCCACCTGCATGTTTGAGGCAGCAACCTGCTCGGCACCTATCCATATAATAAGAACGGTGAGCATATTCATGAAGACCATCAAAACGGGCATCATGAAGACCATGGCTCGCTGAATAAAGAGGTTGGTTTTGGTTACGTCGAGGTTTGCCTTGTCAAAGCGCTCCATCTCGAAGGGCGCACGCGAAAAGGCACGAATAACCATCTGTCCATTGAGGGATTCGCGTGCCACCAGGTTAAGACGGTCGATGAGCTTTTGGATGATCTTGAACTTGGGCATGACGATAATCAAAAGGATAGCCACCATACCCAGCATGAAGAGTACGGCTATGCCCATAATCCAGCTCATACTCACACTCTTTTGCAGTGCCATGATGATGGCCCCAACGCCCATGATAGGTGCGTAGAAGATCATGCGTATGCCCATGGATACCAGTGTTTGTATTTGGGTGACGTCATTCGTCGAGCGCGTTATGAGGCTGGCGGTAGAGAATCGATCAAACTCCGTGTGCGAAAACGACATGACCTTGCTAAAGATGGCACTGCGCAAATCGCGTGCAAGGCCGGCACCCGCTCGGCTGGAAAGAAGGCCCACCAATACGGTGGCCACGCCGCCAATAACCGTGATGAGCAACATGATGAGACCAACACGCACGATGTAGCCCATCTCATAAGCCTCCATGTTGACCCCCAGCTCTACGTAGAAGTTGCGTACGAGCATGGTGGCGCTCTCGCTTCGCATGAGTTCATCCACCTGGCCGGCTTGGGCCTGATAAAGCGCCATGATGTTGGGGGGAATCAGCTCTACGAGAGGCACAATCTCATAGATAGCGGCAAAGTCAACGCTTTGCATATCTACAGAAGCAGGGCCCGCCCAGCCAACTTCTTTCAAGGCTTCTGGCGCAAGCTCTATGCCCAGGTTTTCGACTCCGTTTTGAGAGAGCTCTTGCAGTACTCCTATCATGGTCCAAACAGAGAGGCCAAAGGCTTCATCAAGGTGGGTAAAGGACGCACCGTCCTTAAACACATAAAAGCCGCCAGGGGAGGCATGGGGGTAGAGGGAGCTCCAGGGCAGACCATCGGGCGCAAGGTCGCCTGGCAAAACGCGCTGGTAGCGCTCTTTGAGCAAGCCCCGTTGGTTTTCGTTCATGAACGCCGAAACGAGCTCGTATCCCTCGGCAGAAAGAGCAACCGGATGGCGATCTTCCACGCCTCCTTGCTGAATGCCTACGTTGACGATGTTGCTCATCAGATTGGGGAGATTGAGATCGCAGAGCGCCTGTACAAAGAGCAGCAGGAGAGCCAAAGCTACCGAGCCCAGGAAGGGTTTCATGAAACGGGCGAGTCTGAACATACAGCCGGCTTTCCTCATAAGCAGATAAAGGTCCTGCAACATTGTGCTACGCAGAACGCGCAGGACGACAAGGGCTTTGCTTTGCCAAACGCACAGGCGACAAGGGTTAACAGACAATTTATTGTACCAGACAGAAAATTAAATATGCCAGTTGTATGGCAGCTGGCTCAAGTGGGGGAGTGGCTATGTTACCATTTGAGCTAAGGAAGCAATGAGCAATCATTACTTCTCCAGAATAGTTATCACAAAGACCTGAGCTTGGATACATACCAAGACTCCTTGAATGTTTGAGAGGTTACCATGCTTCTAGTGGCGCGCTATGTTATTCCTGTAAGTGCTTCTCCCATAGAGAACGGTGCTGTGCTTGTTCAGGACGGCACAATTGTTGAAGTTGGTCTGGCCAACAGGCTAAAGATGCAGTATCCAGATGAGCCAGTCAAGGATTTTGGCTTGGCAGCCATCATGCCTGGCTTTGTAGATGCCCATACTCATTTGGAGTATTCGGCCTTGCGTGGGCTTATCAATGACGCCCCCTTTGCTGCCTGGAAGCTCCATATTGCCGACAAATCAAAGCTGTTTTCCGATGAAGATTGGGACGACTCTGCTCTGTTGGGCGGAATGGAGGCGGTGCGCTCTGGCATCACTACCGTTGCAGATATCACCGCAACGGGTGCTTCCTTCAGGGCGGCTCAGGCAATAGGGCTCAGGGGAGTCTTTTATCGCGAGGTGGGCACTATGGATCGCCTCGAGATTGATACCGTGCTGGAAGAAGCCTTTGCAGACATCGAAAAGTGGCGCAGCCAGGCCACCTCTCTTCAAACCATAGGCATTGCTCCTGCGGCGTTGTTTGCCTGCCATCCACAAATCTTTGAAGGAGTGGCACGCTATGCCATGGACGGCACACCGGTTGCCATGCACCTGGCTGGCAGTAGAGAAGAGTACGAGTTTATTCGCTATGGCTCCTCACCCTTCTCGGTACACTCGGTGGAGCAAGAACGTGGCTATGGCATTGACGTGCCGCCGTGGTTGGCAACAGGCGCAAGCCCGGTGCGCTACATACTTAACTGGGGTGTTTTTGATGTGCCTAATCTGCTTGCCATCCACTGTGTTCAGGTAGATGACGAAGACATTGATAAGCTGGCGGAGTTCAAGGTCAATATTGCGATATGCCCGCGTTGTAATGCGCAGCTGGGAATGGGCGTAGCTCCCCTTATCAAGTTTCGTAATGCCGGCATTACGGTGGGGCTTGGAACCGACTCCCCGGCAGTGACCGACTCCATAGACCCCTTTGCAGAGATGCGTACGGGGCTCTTGCTGCAAAGGGCTACCTCAAACCGCGCTTCATTTATCAAGGCAACAGAGATGCTTGAGATTGCCACTCTTGGAAGCGCCAAGGCGCTGGGCTTGGAAGACCAGGTTGGCTCGCTTGAAGCTGGAAAGAAGGCAGACATCATTGCCGTTGATCTCTCGCGCTCGAGTCAGGCACCAACCCATGATCCTGGCCAGGCAGTACTCTTTACTGCGCATCCCGGCTCAATCATGATGACCATGGTAGACGGAGAAATCCTCTACGATGGAGTGCACAGACACAAGGTAGACGTAGATCGTATCATGGACAGATCTGAGGAAATGCGCCTGAAACTTCGCATGTAGGCTTTGTGTGTTAATGAGCAAGCACTTGCGAGAGCAAGCAACGTAGGAACAGATGGTCAAAAAACATCCACATAAGCTGTCGAGACGAGGCTTTGTTGTTGGTGCCGCAGCGGTAGCGGCTTCGACGGCAGCTGCCTCAGTTGCCTTGGGCGGATGCCAATCGGTAAGCGCTCAGCAAGCGGTTTACGACAGCGTGAGGTCTCAGTTTCCTAAAGCAAAGCTTGAGTATCTCGATGTTGACCCCGCGCAGGTGCTGCCTCATACCGAGATGACGATGGTAGACAGCGTTGAATATCTGCGCGAAACCCAAAACTTTGAGCTTCCTTTGGGCAGCCTGGTGTATCAAAGTTCAGACACTCAAGCACTGGTGGTTGCGCCGGGCGCTTCTTCTAAAGCCCTGATTCGTCTGGGTCTCGTTCAGCTTGACAGCGGCAACTTTTCTCCTTTTCTTGACGAAGCTTTGGGATCAGGGGAGGACTATGTCATTTATGATGCCCGCGCCTCTTCTGATGCCGTAGTGTGGGTGGAGTGCAATATGGTGCACGGACTCTGGAGGGTCTATGCCGCTCACATCATCAGTGGCGCAGTAGGAGAGGGAATTTTGCAAGAGCCTCACCTGCTTGATGAGGGAGTAGAAAGTCATGTACCTCCGCAGGTAGCGTTAAGCGGCACAAAAGTCTACTGGACGGTGATGCCCGACGCTGCAGGTCCAGCAGCAACCGAAGACTCCTACCTCAAGGCGGTTGAACTCAACGCAGTTGCTACTCAAGCAAGTGTGGAGCCAAAGATTGTGTACACCTCGCATGGGCGCATGATAGCAACCCCGCTGGTTTCTGGAGACCTCATCACCTTTGTTCCTCGGGTAGACACCGATGCCGTGTACTATCAGCTCACTACGATGGATATAGCAACCGATACCGTACAAAACATTGCCATCTTGCCACCCTCTCTGAGGGTTTCGGACGCTGTGTGGCTGGGAGACGGCTTTGCCTTTGGCATAGAAGGAAACTACGACTACGCCAAGGGCCTCTCTTTATTTGGCACCTATCTCCAGCTGGGAGACGGCCAATTTCTCTACACTAATAAAGCACCTACTTCTGCGGCCATGCGCATGGAGTCGCTCACCTTTGTTAAGTCAACCAAGAACGTTTTGGGCCTCGATCCTGCTAACGACAGTGTTGCCATCGTGCGTTTCATGCAAGACTGTGTTGCTTACGGCGACATCATGGCGGGTGTTGGTGAGCAAAACCGCCTGGTAATATACACCACGGTCACCTCACGCATGGGGCTCGAAAAGGGCAGATGCCGAGTACGCGTGTTTGATGCCATCTAAGTGAGTTGACAAGGGGACGGGGTGACAAGGGGACGGGGTGTTGACAAGGGGACGGGGTGTTGACAAGGGGACGGGGCGTTTGTCACCTTTATAAGGTGACAAACGCCCCGTCCCCTTGTCAACACCCCGTCCCCTTGTCACCCTGTCAACTTGCTCAGCCCCGTCCCTCTCTGTCTCACTCTCAGCCTATTTGCGTCAGGTCTACGAATTATGCTGAGAGAGTGTTACAATAACCAACCAGTGGTTTATGCGATAACTATCGCTTCCAAGAGGACAATCGGGTATCAAGGGCAAGGAGAAGGCTATGGACGAGGAGAGCAAGAAGATTCTTCTGGTTGAAGATGAAAAATCCATTCGCGATGCGGTTCAAGCTTATCTAGAGCACGAAAAATACGAGGTCACTCCAGCTGAAGATGGGGTCATAGCTCTAGAGCGTTTTGGTAAGAACGATTTTGACCTGGTTATATTGGATTTGATGCTGCCACGTTTGTCGGGCGAGCAGGTCCGCAACAAGATTCGTGAAACATCGATGGTTCCCATCATTGTGCTTACCGCCAAGGGCTCTATTGAAGACCGCGTTATGAACCTTGAGCTGGGGGCAGATGACTACCTGGTAAAGCCCTTTTCGCCCCGTGAGCTGGTTGCTCGTGTGAGGGTGCTGCTGCGCAGAACACAAAACGATGAGGAGAACCAGCGAATCGATCTGGGTGACATTGTCATAGACATGATTGGTCACAAGGTCTTTGAAAAAGGTGCACAGATTGACATGACTGCGAGCGAGTATAAATTGCTTGTTACATTAGCAAAATCACCAGGGCGTGTCTTTACTCGTAGCGAGCTTGTGCGCAAAGTGCTGGGCTATGACTTTGAAGGTTATGAGCGCAGTATAGATAGTCATATCAAAAACCTACGAGCAAAGCTTGGCGAGGATCCCAAAAACCCCAAGTGGCTCTTTACTGTGCACGGCATTGGCTATCGCTTTGAGTTTACTCAAGGGTAGCGCCACCTCCTATGTTTAGCCAGTCTACGCTCAGCAAAGAAGACATAGCTCTCACTGCAGAAAAAGCTGCGCTGAGCGAGCTGGAGGTGTTTGATGAAGTTGCACCTCTCCAAGAAGTGGAGAGTTACGGTATACACCGTTTTTCTACGGCCACTCGCCTTGTGGTGACCTTTGCTATCGTAGCCTTGGCCACCGCTGCCATTGTTATTGCAACTCAAATCTTTATTGCGCTCTCGCAAGACAACCTCCTGGCTCCGGGATGGTTCATAGGCATGATTGCTGCTGCCGTTTTGGCGGTAATACCTGCAACGCTTCTTGGCTTCTTTTCTGCACGAGGTATAACCGAGCCCATTGCAAAGATCAAGGATGCTGTAGACGAGATCAAGGGCGGCAACTATTCTGCGCGCACCGGCTTTACCGGTTACGATGAAATTGGCCGCCTGGGATCAACACTTGATGAGATGGCTGACACTATCAGGCGCAATACCGAATACGAGCGACAGATAACCGTGGCCGTGGCGCATGAGCTACGCACACCGCTTATGGCCATGCAGGCCAACCTTGAGGCCATGATAGACGGAGTGATTGCCACCGATAACGAGCGTTTGGTTACGGTTAACTCGGAGGTGCTGCGTCTGGGCCGGCTGGTGGAAGCGCAGCTGAAGCTTTCTCGTCTGGAGGCCCGTAAGGTAGATATCAATGTGCGCAAACTGGACTTGGGTGTACTACTGGCTCGTTTGATATCTAACTACAAGCTCTTGGTTGAAAGCTCGGGATTGGTGTTGGATTTTGCAGCCGAGAAAGAAGTATTTACCTACGCCGACCCAGACCTTATGCGGCAGGTGGCGGCAAATCTGATATCCAACGCCATAAGGTACACTCCCGAGGGAGGGCACATCAAGGTCTACGTCAGGCGCGTTGGTCAAAATGCCGAGCTCGAGGTGGTTGACACGGGCATAGGCATCGCAGAAAAAGAGTTAAATGAAATCTTTAAGAAGTTCCATCGTGCCACGAGCAATCAAGGCGGCGACTACGGCGGCCTTGGCATAGGACTTGCCATTGCTCGTGAGATAATAGACATCCATAAAGGAAAGATCATCGTAAAGAGCGAGCTTGGTCTTGGAAGTAGCTTTACCATTACTTTGCCACTCGCTAAGTAAACCTATACACAGGCACAAATATATTGGAGGAAGCATGACATTAGCGCAAGATTTAACACCTACCGCACGGGGCAAAGTCCGTGATTTATACGACTTGGGAAACCAGCTGCTCTTTGTGGCAACCGATCGTATTTCAGCCTTTGACTATGTGCTGGAAAGCGAAATTCCCTATAAAGGAGAGGTGCTCACCAAGCTCTCGCTCTTTTGGTTTGAGCAGCTGGCAGACCTCACGGCCAATCATCTTATTTCTACCGATGTTGCCAGTTTGCCGGAGCCCTTTAACAACTATGCCGAGGAGTTGGCAGGACGTTTCATGCTGGTTAAAAAAGCGCAGATGTTTCCTGTTGAATGCATAGTGCGTGGTTATCTCGCCGGTAGCGGGCTTAAGGAATATGTAGCAGAGGGAACCGTCTGTGGCATTACTTTACCCGCAGGTTTGGTTAACGCAAGCCGCCTTGAAGAGCCTATCTACACCCCCTCTACCAAGGCAGAAATGGGCGAGCATGACGAGAACGTTTCATATGAATACACTCAAACACTCTTGGGCTCCTCGGATGCGGCAGCCCTCAAGGAGCTCTCGCTTGCAATCTATTCCAGGGCTCGCAGTATTGCCAGCCAAAAAGGCATCATCATTGCTGATACCAAGTTTGAGTTTGGTCAAATTGAACTAGACGGCCAGCGGCAAATCATCTTGGCCGATGAGGTGCTCACCCCCGACTCTTCGCGCTTTTGGCCTATGGATCAATACGAGGCGGGCAAAGATCAGCCCTCTTTTGACAAACAGTTTGTGCGCGACTGGCTGGTGGCAAACTGGGATAAAAGTGCCTCTACAACGCCGCCGCCGCTTCCTGTGGATATCATCACGCAGACCTCTCAAAAGTATATTCAAGCCTATGAGATGCTGACCAATGAGAAGTTTGTTCCAGCAGCTGATTTGCTATGATGGTTTCTTGAGCAATATCTCTTTGAGCTTTAAAGGAGCAACAGTCAATGGCACAGCGTAATCCAATGAATGACCGATATACGGGAGAGGGGCCGCAGGGTAAAACCCGCAAGTCGGCCGCCAAGCTAAAACCAAAAACCGACGCAGCTTCGTCGGTGCATATAGCAAAGAAGCCAACCAACAAGCAAGAACGCAAGGCTGCTCGCAAAAAGCGCGATGCACAGCTTGCTGCCAAGGAGCGCGAGCGCAAGCGCAAGGCCGAAGAGCGCGAACGCAAAGCGCGCGAGGCTTTGGGAGAGACTATAGAAGAGCCAAAGCCTGCTACCGTGGGGAGCAAGATAAAGAATTTCTTTTTGCCACCTCGTGAGGACAAAGGAGGCAAAGCTCTCAAGGATGACGCTGCCAAGGATGCCAGTGTGGTTGAGGAGAAGGGCGAGGCTGCTGCGCAAGCAGGAGCTGCCAAGAGCACAACTGCCAAGGGTGCAGGCTCTAAGGGCGCCAGTGCACCACCCGTTGCCAAGATACCTACCTGGCGCAGAGGCCCCGATACTCCCGAGTACCGTAAGCTCAAGTACATTTACTATGGTTTGCTGGGTGGCGGTATACTGTTTGTGACCATATCGCTCATCATCAACTTTTGGCTTCCCGATGCCATAGAGGGCTATAGCACCCTCATTCCTCTGGCGGTTGCCTATCCGGCGGTCATTGCCGCCTTGGTCTTGGATAATACCAAGATACGGAAGATGCAAAGGGCGCATATGGCGGGCGACCAAGGAAGGCAAAGCCCCAAACAACAAAAGCACGCACAACAACAGGCAGAGGCGGCTGCTCTTTTGGAGGAGTCAAAAAAGGCTCAGCGAGAACTCAAGCGCACAAACTCAAAGAACCCCTTTGTAAAAAGTAAGACAAAGTCAAAGTAAAGTAATGACGCATAGGATCCACCGAAAGGACGGTAGCTCGGCAATGGACCAAGAACCCAAACTTGAGCACGATGCACAGCTTAAACCACCAACCAATACCATCGAGACGCTTGATGCTACGCTAGCCTTGGAGTTGGCCGTGGCTTTGGGCCTTACTCCCAGCGAGTACGAAAAGCTGGTAGCCATACAGGGCAGGTTACCTTCGCTCACCGAGCTTTATATGTATTCGCTCATGTGGAGCGAGCATTGCTCGTACAAGCATTCCAAAAAGCAGCTGCGTAAGTTTTCCAGCGAGGGCAAGCACGTTTTGCAGGGCCCGGGCGAGAACGCCGGTGTCATTAGCGTGGGCGGCGGCTGGGCTGTTTCCTTTAAGATGGAAAGCCACAATCATCCCAGCGCAATAGACCCCTTTGAAGGGGCAGCTACCGGCGTGGGAGGAGCTGTGCGCGACATCTTTTCCATGGGAGCCCGCCCCATTGCCTGTTTAAGCAGCCTGCGTTTTGGCAGCCTTGAGGAGCCGCGTCAGCGCTGGCTTTTGGAGGGCGCTACGAGGGGCATTGCCAGTTACTGCAAGGGTCTGGAGGTTCCAGCCGTAGGCGGCGAGGTCTACTTTGAGGATGCCTATGCAGGCAACTGTCTGGTTAATGCCATGGCCGTAGGACTCATGCGCGAGAGCGACCTCATCTGTGCTCGAGGCTCTGGGCCAGGCAACTACGTAGTGCTCATGGGAGCTGCCACCGGGCGCGACGGCATTGGTGGCGCCAGCGTGCTTGCCTCGCAAGGTTTTTCTGAGGCAAGCGATGAGAGTCTTGCAGTTACCCAGGTGGTAGGCAATCCTCACCTCGAAAAACTGCTGATTGAGGTCTGCCTTGAATTACTCAAAGCAGGCAAGTTTGTAGCGCTGGGCGATTTGGGAGCCGCTGGATTTACCAGTGCGGCTTCTGAGATGGCATGCCGTGGCGGCGTGGGTATTGACATTGATGTACGTAAGGTTCCTCAGCGCGAAGAAGGCATGGTAGCCTTTGAGGTCATGGTTTCAGAAAGCCAGGAGCGTATGCTGGCCGTGGTAACGCCCGAGGATTGGCCTGCTGTGTTTGAAGTGTGCAAGCGCTGGGGTGTAGAGGGCACCATCGTAGGCACGATTACCAACACAGGAAATCTGGTGGTGCGCGATAGCGGCCTGCCCGAGGGGCAACAGATAGTTGCCGATGTTTCGGCAGAGATGCTGGCAGAATCTGCACCCGTTTACGATCCGGTGAGCGAGCGCCCGACATATTTGGATGAGGTGCAGAGCTTTGACACTGCCGCATTCTTAGACGAAAGCATTCCAGCCCACAAGGATTTGGCCAGCGATTTGTTGACACTCTTGGCAAGCCCCAATATATGTTCACGCCAGTGGCTGTGGAGTCAGTGCAGCTCCGAGGCGCAAGACGCTACGGTAATAGGCCCTGGCGGGGATGCTGCTGTGCTGCGCATTGGCGTTGATACCGGCGAGAGTGCTTCTGGGCAAGATGATTCGGGCAGCCGAGGCATTGCCCTTGCTGCCGACTGTAATGGTCGCTACTGCTATCTTGATCCCTACGTGGGCGCGCAGCTTGCCGTGGCCGAGTGCGCACGTAATATCTCATGCGTAGGAGCAGAGCCTGCTGCCGTTACCGACTGCCTCAACTTTGGCAGCCCAGAAAAGCCAGAAGTCTTCTACACCTTTGACCAAGCCGTCAGCGGCTTGGCCGATGCCTGCAAGTTTTTTGGCATTCCTGTTGTCAGCGGCAACGTAAGCTTTTATAACGAGAGCCAAGGTGCTGCCATCTATCCCACACCTGCTGTAGGTGTAGTGGGCATCCTTGAAGACACTGGCTTGGCAATAGACCACAGCTTTAAGCAGGCTGGAGATGTCATCGTTTTGGTTGGCCAAACCGCCAATGAACTTGGCGGCAGCGAGTACCTCAAAGTCGTGTTTGGCAAGGTTGCCGGTAGGCCACCAGCCCTCGATCTTTCTTTGGAAAAAGACATACAGGCTGCTGTGCGCACCTGTATTCAAGAGCGCCTCTTAGCCAGCGCCCATGACCTGAGCGAAGGCGGACTGGCAGTAGCCCTCGCCGAGAGCTGCGTGGCTGCAAATCTGGGCGCCTCTGTGGTACTTGATGAGGAGCTGCCCGCCTATGCCTCACTCTTCTCGGAGAGCGCAAGTCGCATACTCATCAGCACACCAGCAGATAAGCTCGAAGCGGTGTTGGATATTTTGGTGAGCAACGGAGCTCCCTATAGTGTTGTGGGCGAAGTAGAAGAAGCAGTGTTTACCATTAAGGTGGCAGACAAAGGCGAGCAGGTTACTGCCGTAGAGTTGTCATTAGAAGAGATCAAGTCCTCTTATCTTGATTCTTTAGGAAAACTGCTCAAGCAGCAAGGATAATATGATGAGCAGACAAAACAACAAGGCACCAGAACAACCAGCTTTTTCTCACCTGGTGCCGCCAAAACCCAGCTCTTCTGAGACGCCATCCCAGCCGGCAGTCCAAGTTCAGCCTGTTACCGAAGCTGAGCCTGTTGTCAAGGTTGAGCATGTTTGGTCGCAGCCCAAACAGCTGCCATTAGAGCCTGGCCATATGGCTTCAGAACAGCCCTCTCTACAACAGAGTCTTCCAGATCAACAAAGCCCTGTGGCAATGACCCCACCGAGTGGCCGTGAAGCACCGTCGCATTACGAAAAGCTGCAAAACTCTTTGGGCGGTGTGCGCATAGATCAGGTCTATCCCACACCGTTACCAGAGGAGCAAGCCTGCCCCATGCCGCAAGTTCAGCCGTATGTGCAGCAGTATCCATACCAGCATTCTCACCAACAGGAGCCGCAGCAGGCACCACAGCAGTCGTACCCACAGGCATCGCAACAACCGTACCAGCAGCCACCGCAACAGTCGTACGAGCAACCATCCCCTTACCAGCAGGCTGCACAGCAGTATTCTCACCAACAGGCACCACAGCAACAAGCCTCTCCCCAACAGGCTTCTCAGCAGATGTACTCACAACCATATCCTTACCAGCAGCCAGCGCAGCAGTCGTATCCTCAGCAGCCTTCAGCTCACATTCCTGCGCAACAACCCTATCAACAGGCACCTCAGCAGGCAGCTCAACCAGCAAGTCCAGTGGTGGTACCACAATCTCACCAACAGGTACCTCAGCAGTTGCCCCAACAGCCAGGTTATCGCCTGCCGGTAACCCCGGTAAACGACTATGCGCTCAGCAGTCAGCGACTCCCCCCTCTTTCTGGAGCCGTGCCTCAAGCAACACAACAGCCCTATCAACAACAGGCTGCTTACCAGCCCCATCCCGCCCACCAACAGCAAGCGGCTTACCATCAGCAAGTTGCCTATCATCAGCAAGCAACTTATCAGCAGCCCCAACAATGGCAGCCACAGGAGCACTATACAACCCAAAACCCTCCTGCCAACAGGTTTGCCCTCTACCTTGTACTGGGCATTTTTTCCCTGCTGGTTTGCGGATGGGTATTTGCCATACCTGCCTTGGTTTCTACAGCCATGATGAACAAGGCTCACAAGCAGGGTGACTTTGGCAGGTTTCGCAAAAAAAGAACGGTCAGCCGTGTTTGGCTCACCGTGGCTTTAAGCATCGGTCTTTTAGCCAACCTCTTGTACATTATAGTGATGCTCAGCTCTGGAAGCACACCCTCAGGCCCCTACTGGTAAAGTTGACAGGGGGAGGTTGACGTATAAAGGGACACTTGGAGACGGTCTAAGGTGACAAGGGGACGGGGCGTTTGTCACCTTTAGAAAGGTGACAAACGCCCCGTCCCCTTGTCACCTTAGACCGTCCCCAAGTGTCCCACAAGTGTCCCAATAGCTTTCGCTCTTGAGACTGATGACGGGCTACTCACTTGAAAGTTGATTAGCATGCCCATCGGCTGCATCAGATGCCCCGACGCAACCAGTCAAACCATACGATGCCAACACGCCAGCCCCAGCTACTCCTATCGCAATGAATTTCCTTCGATTGAGTGGCTTTGAGTTAGTCTTTTGCACACCTAAAAAGTCCATGTGCGCTTCTCCTCGATTACTTAAAAAGAATTCCTAGTCGTTGTATTGCGTATCCTCATAGCCCCTGCTCTTAAGTCCTGAAACAAGTTTGTCGAGCAGAAGTCTGGCTGATTCATTGAACCAAGAGGAGCCAGAAAGCCATTGAAGCAACGTGGGGCTCGTGGCGTAATACGCTCTGATAAAAGCTCTGCCTGAGGCAGTGTGACTTAATGTCACGTCGCGAAATCGCCGAAGCACCCAGACCTGAGGACAGTCGTAAGAGCCATAGACAGCTGTTGCTACGTAGCACTTGCCTTGTTTTTGTGCGCCGTTGGCAAGCGCCCAATCCTCGATTCTTTGGTACACCTCACTGCCATAGGCACCAGAAAACTTGCCATTTCCTGGAAAGCTGAAACTAACACCATTCGATTCAGCCATGAGGATCAAGTAGCCCATTTCCTCGCGCATTTTTTTATAGTTATGTATAACGTAGCTTCTAAAAGCTGTAAACTCTTCTCTCGATGGCTCGCCATCGTTTTGAAAACTCACTTGTGCGAGCTTCTCGTAGGCAAGCAGTAATTGTAGCGCGCATATTGATTCTACACCCAGCTCGCGCGCAAAGGACTCCATCATTTCATCAAATTCTGTTGTTGCTTTCTCGTTTTCTAGCATTCTTTCTCCTCCTTGTTATCTCCACAGGCTTACTCTTCTGTCTTTGGATTGTTGTCTCCTGCTCTGCTTTTCTCGAGTAGTTTACTGGCAGTGTTAGCTCGTTCTCTCTTGGAGACAATTGCTTCCAAGGCAATACCAACAACAACCAGAGCCACGATGAGCACAGCAGCAATAGTGAGTATTGCTCTTTCATCGGGGCAATAACCGATAACCTTAGTTTTGTATAAATAGATAATAAGCCCGATGATTGCTATCACGATGCAGGCTCTGCCCGCCTTCTTCATGAGCGCTCCTCTCTAGCAGTGCAAGATAATAATGATTGTTGACGAAGGACTATGACTCGCGAATACTGATCTTTGCGCCACTGTCCAATCGAAGCAAGCCTTGCTTAAAATGCCCATTAAATTCACGAAACGTGGTTATTCCAAGCACTGACTTGGGAGAGAGCGGGATGAACCCAAGACCTTTAACTTGAGAGGTATTAGCATCTTTGATGGTTGTCGTAATCTTGGTTCTGCCCTTCTTGGCTGTGCTAATAGTTACATCTGCTGTCAGGTCGATGTCCTTGCTTTTTGTTAAGGCTGATGCAGCTGCACTGAGGGCATTGAAGTTCATTGCCTTTTGTGCTCCGCTCATTGCAAAGCCAAGCAGCATATTGTCACTATTCTTTTCTAGAATTGTTGCCTTGTTGCCCATAGCTTCAATAATGTCATCTAAAAGATTTATGACACTTTCTGAGCTGAATGAGCCTTTTGCAGTTAAGCCTTCCGCCATTTTTTCATTGAATCCCATCTGAAACTTCCTTCCATCGATAACCGCTACGTATATGTGTAGGATGGAAGCCGCAGAATCAACAATTTGGCGACTGAAGCCTTCAAAATGAAGAAGGGCATCCACCCTCTGTCGCCAAACAAGCCGAGCGCTTTAAGTACGCATCCGGATAGGCAGATGCCCTTCCGCATACGTATTTAAGCGTCTCACACGAGAGCGCGGCTTGTTTGGCTAGGCAGAGTTATAGCAGATTAACCTTTTGCATGATCAAACTAGGGCAACGGGGTCAGGGCTCGTGTCCCAATCATGGACAAAATGGGTCAGGAGCACGTCCCCCTGGGCTATGCCCCACATAGCATTCAAGGTCGAAGTGTTGTAGAATATGCAGCAATAAGAAAGGAGTTGTATGCCTACAATTGACAAGATATCGGCATTAAGAAACTACCAATCTGTCTTGGATAGAGTTCAGCCAGGTAATCCGGTTTTCCTCACCAAGAATGGCACCGGTCGTTATGCGATTGTTGATACTGCTGAGTATGACTTTCTCTACCAAGCAGCCTTTGACAAGCTATTTGACCAGTTGGATGGTTATTGCGCAGAGGCTGAACGCGATGGGTGGATAAGCGAGGAAGCTTTGCGCGCTCGTTTTGGGACACCTCCCAATGGCTAGGATTGTCTACTCTCCCGCAGCACAGCGAAAACTCGATAGTGTCCATGACTACATCTCAAGCACCTTACATCAACCGCAGGCGGCTCAATCAGTGGTTGCAGGCATTCTTGATAGAATTGGTGTCCTTAATCTGAATCCCGACATCGGTCCCAAGCTTTCCTCTCGCATCAACAACATACCAAAACGTTTCAAGGATACTCGTCTCTTAGTCTGCGGCGAGTACGTCGCTCTCTGTGATCATGTTGATGGTGTCGTTAAAATACTCATCATCTACCATTGCAGGGAGGATGTCTATGGTCGCTTCTTCACCGAGATCGAAGATTTCTAATAGGCATGTGTGTGCAGGCATGTGTCACAGGACGTAAGACGGTGTCAAGGTCGAGTGGGACAGCAGGGACGTTGGTGTTCCAATTAAGGGCAGAATGGGACAGCAGCCCCGTCCCCTGAGCTCCAAAGTGCCATAGCTGAGATTGCTGAGTTTGAGCAGGGACGTCCGGTGCAATCCTCTATAATTGGTGCCCTGTTCTTCTTTGGCAGTTTTGGCAGTTTTTTGAAGAAAGTGGGTACGGGTATGGAGCACCACATCATCATTGATCCCGAGTTCAAGGCACTATTATCAAGGCTGGACGACAAGGTATTTGCAGCACTGGAGGCCGACATCTTAGAAAACGGCTGTCGCGATCCGCTCATTACCTGGAACAACATACTCATTGACGGGCACCACCGATACGAGATATGCACCAAGCACGGCATCCCCTTTACGGTTGCAACCATGGAGTTTGCCACGCGCGAGGACGCCAAGATCTACATGATACGCCTGCAATACGCCAGGAGAAACCTCACGCCCTTGCAGTTTAGCAAGCTGCGCGGCAATCACTACAAGGTGGAGAGGAAGCGCATCAGGAATGAAGCGGGAGTTAATCAATTTTCCAACGCTTCGGCAGACCAGGAGGTTTGTGGCAATAGTTGCAACAAACCTCAAGTAGGTCGAACAGCAGAGATACTAGGAGAGGAGTACAAAGTTGGCGCAAGAACCATCATGACCGATGCTAAAATCGCCACAGCCCTCGCCGCCATTGCCGAGGTCTCGCCAGAGGTCGAGCAAAAAATCGTCAACCGCACCCCCGTTGTGGACAAAAAGGTGCTCATTGCGCTTGCTCCCAAAGAAGAGGAGATGTCTTCGAGCGAGCGAGCAAGGATTGAAGAGCTTGTCAAAGCCGTTGACGAAGGCAGCTACGCAAGGCCAAGCTCACCTGGCAACTCCAGCCTGGAGTCTACACTTGTTGACGGACAAGCCAACTCCAACGCCTCGCAAGCCATAACAAAACCCGCCGCACTGGCCGCCGCCATAAAAAGCATGACCGACGAGCTCCTCAAAGAACTGCGTCAAATGCCCAATGATGGCAGCGCCCTCATGAAGCCCTCACTCAAAGCCCACATCAGCAGGCTCCAAGACCTGCACAAGCGCCTTTGAGCCAACGCCTCTCAGTTGACAAGGGGACGGGGCAGTTGACAAGGGGACGGGGCGTTTGTCACCTTATAAAGGTGACAAACGCCCCGTCCCCTTGTCAACTGCCCCGTCCCCTTGTCAACTGCCCCGTCCCCTTGTCAACTGTGGCATTGTTTACCTGGCGAGACACTTGTTAGCGTGCTTCCTCCATTATGCTTCTTATCTCAGCAACCAATAAGTCCATTGAATTTTTATCCACTATCATGGCCTTTCTATCTTCTAAATCGTGCTTTTGAATTTGCCAGATAGCATCTGGCAAATTCAAGCCACAAAGTTTCGTTTTACCGCATAGCACTTATATAGTCATGCTGGTTACAATAACATGATCATCAAGCGGCATTCCCATCTATTCGCTTGTTTCCTTAATTCTCTGAGCACTTCCGTAATGTTTTCTGCCAATGCTTCTTCAAGTTCGCGCTCTCGATGTCTCTCAGTTATAGTAACGAAGCCAAATGCGTAGGAATCTTTGAGCGCGTAACCCCAACCGATTTCATCAAACGCATTTTTCGCGCAATGAATGATGCTCCGCAGCATACCTTTCAGCTTCTCACAAAGCGACCAGAAAGGCTGGCGCAGATTGCCGACCAATTAGACTGGGCACCCAATATCTGGCAAGGCGTTACCGTAGAAAGTGAGAAGTATGTCGACAGGATTACACTGCTTAGAAGCACGCCTGCTCAAACAAAGTTTATTTCCTTCGAGCCCTTGCTGAGCGATGTTGGGCACATTAACCTGTCTAGCATAGACTGGGCAATAGTAGGTGGTGAGAGTGGTCCTAGAAGTTGCCCCATAGAACTTGATTGGGTGCTGAACATTAAAGACCAGTGCGAGAAGCAGGAAGTCCTGTTCTACTTCAAGCAATGGGGTGGCGTCAATAAGAAGAAGTCAGGGCGAGATCTCCTTGAGCGGACCTGGAACAACATACTCATTGACGGGCACCACCGATACGAGATATGCACCAAGCACGGCATCCCCTTTACGGTTGCAACCATGATTGGAACTTGGAGTTATTCAAAAGGGATATACCGCTTCTCTCAAACTCTCTATGACGACTTGATGGCCACACCCTTGCCAAGGTAATGCAGTGATTAAGGATGCTCATGGCACAGATGCCACCCCCAGCAAAAACCAACCAGTAGTGACCGAGGAAGGTCTGATGTCTATAGAGCCTCCAGAGGTCACCATCTGGGAGGTCAGCTAAGACAGCAGGGGCGAGGACGGAGCTGGCGTCCCAATCATCGGCAAAATGGGACAGGAGCCCCGTCCCCTTTGTCCCATTCCCTTGACACCCGTTGCCGTAATTATGGGGGTTACAAAGCGTCAGATTGACGGGGGGGTGACAGTGTGCTTGAAGAGCCTGCATTGACAAAGCCTGTTGCAAAAGAAGCTCTAGATACCGAGACCTTGGCAGCTGAGCCTGAGACAGCTAAGCCTGGGACAGCTGAGACCTTGGCAGCTAAGCCCAAGACAGCTGAGTCTGTAGGAGTAAACGAGGTTGCAGAGACTTTGCAGCCGTTGGCATCTGGTACCGTGCAAACTGAAAGCCCTGTAATTGAGGTTTTGCAGGTACCGTCTTTGGCAACGGAACTCTTGCCTTTAGAGAGTATGCAGCTTGCCCAAGAACACATCATAGTGGTAATGTCGGTAGGCGCTAAGTCTGCCGAGGCAGCACTTATACAAACAGAGTCGTCAAGAAGCCAAGCGAGCCTGCCAGAAAGCTTGCAGCAAGGCTTTGTGAGCAGCGCAATTCAAACAACGATGAGCGTGCCTGCTTCGGTAGGTCAGATAATCATTTTGGCTCCGCAGGAGCAGGCCGCGGCACTTTTAGCTGAGTTCACTGGCAGCACAAGCTTTGGGTCAGCTGTTGCAGAAGCGAACTATGCGCCAGTGCTTCCAGGGCAAGAGCAGAGCGCCTATTTGCTGCTAATCGTGTTTGTGCTGTTTACACTCGCAGCGCTTGGCATTGCTGTTTGGGCTCACCGGCAGGTTGGTTACTAGTCAGACTGTAGTCCGTCATTGCGGCCTCCGAGCCGCAATCTAACCAAAATGCGTCTCAGATTGCGGGTCAAGCCCGCAATGACGAATTGGGTCTGATCAGTAACGCAGGTTGGCAGGTAACTCAGACTACGCACTCAACGTGTTATTGACGAGTCCAGTATCAGTGGTAGAATAAGCAGCTGCGCTCCATAACTTGTTTTTGGCGTGCGCCCGGTGTGGTCGGGTAGCTCAGTTGGTAGAGCAGCGGACTGAAAATCCGCGTGTCGCCAGTTCAAGTCTGGCTCCGACCACCACTCATAAAACAAAAGGAGATGGCTCTCTTAGGTTTTACAACACAAGAGGAACGTCTCCTTTGTGCTATAGAGCAAGATAGCAACGGGTAGCTGTAAAGGAACTATCTCATATGCAATTGACATTGCGGCTGCTACGCTATATCTATTACAATTGCTCAGTTGATGTTGATAACCGCAAGGAGTACCTTTGTTTGGAATAGGCGGCTTTGAGCTCGTCATCATATTGATTTTTGCCTTTTTGATTTTTGGTCCGGACAAGCTCCCTAAGGTCATTAAGGATGTTACGCATGTCTGGGAGCAGCTAAAGGGACTGCGCCAGCAGGCAGATCAGGTCATTAAGGCCGAGGTGGTAGAGCCCCTCAAGGATATTGAGGCTTCGGTTAACCCTTTTGTTGAGGAAGGTAAGAGTGCTACCGATATGCTGGCAAGCAGGCTTGGCATTAAGACCGACCCGCCCAAGAAAGATGCGCCAAAGAAAGATGCGCCAAAAAAAGAAGCCTCTGCAAAAGAGGCCATTGCACCTGATGCGGTTACAGAAGCAGCCATAGCTGCTGCAGCTGCCGCTCATCAAACCAAGGCCAAAGACAACGCGAGCGAGGCCACAGCCACAAAAGCTACAGAAACAACAAAGGATGCTGCAACAGGCAAGGGCAGCTCCGTAGAGCATACAGAGCCAAAGCCAAAGCCTAAGCCTAAGCCTAAGACGGAGTCTTTTGCAGAGAAGAAGGCTGCTCTCGATCAGGCGCATCGAGACAGGCAAAAGAGCAATGAAGAAGGCTCGGAGCCCACAGAAACAAAAACCAAAGTGCCTGCTGTAGACGAAGCAGATGGTGCCTGATCATGCCGCAACTAAAAGCTAGAAAAAATGCAGAAGGACGCATGACGATATGGGAGCACCTCGGAGAACTCAGGCGTCGATTGACCGTCGTCGTTGTTGTATTGCTGATAGCCACCGTGGCGCTGTACTTTGTTGCTCCCTTTCTCATCATGTTTCTCATTTACCCGGTCACAGAGTTTATTGCTCCTGGTTCGCCACCCATTACCACACCTGATCAGCTTGACACCGTTCTCAACGTTCCGGATCCTTTGGGTGGCTTTACCTTGCGCTTTATGGTGGCGCTTTTCTTTGGCGTATTGGTTACCAGCCCAGTGTGGATTTGGCAACTCATGGCCTTCTTTTTGCCAGCGCTTAAGCCTAATGAGCGCAAATGGGTAATACCTACCTTCTTTGTTGGTGTCTTCTTATTTTCCATAGGCATTGTCTTTTGCTACTTGATAATCTTGAACCCGGCCTTTCAGTGGATGCTTCAGCAAACGAACGACTTTGCCAATGTGCTTGCCTTTGCTACGGAGTACATAAAACTCATTGTTCTCTTTGAGATTGCCTTTGGCTTTGCCTTCCAATTGCCATTAATTGTTTTTTACCTGCTCATCTTTAATATCATTCCCTACAAGAAGCTGCGCAAGAGTTGGCGTGTAGTCTATGTGGCGCTACTGGTATTTTCTGCCATGGTTACGCCTGATGCCTCTCCGGTTACCATGATTTTGATGTTTGGTGCCATGGCGGTACTCTATGAAATATCGCTTTTCCTTGGACGTATTGTTTTGAACAAGCGCATTAAAGCTGCCGAAGCTGCCGAAGCCGCCGAAGCCGCAGAGGAGGCCGCCGAGGCCAGCCAAGACGAGCCCACAGAAGGAACAGAAGGCGCAGAAGGAACAGAAGGCACAGAAGGCCAAAGAGAAACCACTGCTCGTGCGCAGATACAAGCAGAAGCCAGCGAGGAAAAGGAAGATGCATGAGCTTTCTCTCATGATGGGAGTGATTGATGCAGTAGAAGCATCGGCGAGAGAAAACAAAGCCAGCAAGGTTACAGAAATCAAACTGGTCATTGGCGAGATGGCCGAGGTGCTTGATGATGCCATGAATTTTGCCTTTGAGGTGCTGGCACCCGGCACACTGGCAGAGGGAGCCAGTCTCTCGATAAGCAAAATAGCTCCTCAAAGTCGCTGCCTCGCCTGCGGTGTGGAGTTTGTGCACGACCGGTACCACTTTGCTTGCCCTACCTGCGACTCACTCGCTACTGAGTTATTTGCCGGAAAAGAGATGCATATTGATGCAATTGTTGTTGAGAATTAAATAGGTGTGTATGGAGATAAAGCTTAAAAAACCTGTCCTCGACTTTAATGAGGGCTTTGCGCGCGAAAACAAGAAGCTGTGTAAGGAGCAGGGCGTATATGTGCTGGATTTGATGGCATCGCCAGGTGCTGGCAAGACATCGCTCATCTTGGCTACCATTGAAGAATTACGCAGCCGCTATCGCATAGCGGTTATCGAAGGCGACATAGCAAGCGATGTTGATGCAGTCAAGATAAAGGCTACGGGTACTCCCGCTATTCAGATCAATACGGGCGGTGCCTGCCATCTGGAGGCGGCGATGATTGCCCGGGCGCTTAAAGAGTTGGATCTGGAACAGCTCGACCTCATCATCATAGAAAACGTTGGCAACCTCGTGTGCCCCACCGAATTTAATCTAGGCGAAGATGCCAAGGCCATGATACTCTCGGTGCCCGAGGGTCATGACAAACCACTCAAGTATCCGGGGGTCTTTCAGGTGTCTCAGGCGGTTGTTCTCAGTAAGGTAGACACCCTTCCGTACTTTGATTTTGTAGTTAACGAATTTAAGAAAACAGTTGAACAACTTAACCCTCATGCGGTAATCTTCTCTCTCAGTGTTAAAACAGGAAAAAATGTGTCTGCGTGGACACAGTGGCTTTCGGATCAAATTGAGGAGAAAAAGCTTTGCAACTCATAATCACCGAGAAGAATGATGCGGCCAAGCGCATCGCAGATTTGCTCAGTACAAAAAAACCCGAGGCTGGCAAGGTGTTTGACACTCCTGTCTATCGCTTTGAGTGGGATGGCACCGAATGTGTGACGATTGGTTTGCGCGGACATATTCTTGAGGTGGACTTTGCTCCCACGCTTTCTTATGGCAAGCGGCTGGGGTGGTATGGCGTGAGTGAGGACGGCAAGACCAGGCTGCCTGCCCAGGTGCCGGAGATGTTGTCTAAGCCGCCTTTCAAGAAGAAGAAACCCTTTTCCGAGGACTCGGTAGACCTTAAAGGCTGGAAGCTCGAAGCCCTGCCCTATATGGTGTATGCGCCCCTGGAAAAGCTGCCCAAGGAAAGAGGCATCATCCGCTCTGTTAAGAACTTGGCTGCCAAGGCCACGAGTGTGTGCATTGCTACCGACTTTGATCGCGAGGGCGAGCTTATTGGGATGGATGCGCTTAATATGTCGCTAGAGGCCAACCCCAATCTCTTAGTGAGCAGAGCGCGCTACTCTTCCTTTACGAAGGCAGAAATTGTCAAAGCATTTAACAATTTAGTTGATATGGACTTTGCCCTTGCCTATGCTGGCGAAAGTCGCCAGTTCATCGATCTTATCTGGGGTGCGGTGCTCACCCGCTTTTTAACGATTGCCAAGTTTGCCGGCTACGGTAATGTGCGGCCTTCTGGTCGTGTGCAGACTCCCACCCTGGCATTGGTGGTGGAACGCGAAAAACAACGCCTGGCCTTTGTGCCCGAGGATTACTGGGTGCTCAAAGCTCAGCTGCTTGGCTCCAGTGCCAACCCCCAATCTGCCTTTGAGGCAACGCACGAAACTGCACGCTTTAAAAACGAGCAAGAGGCTTTGGCGGCTCATGCCAAGGCATCGCATGCCTCAACGGGCACAGTGGGTCAAATCACACGCAAGCAGCGCAAGGTTCAGCCTCCTGCACCCTTTTCTACCACCTCACTCATTGCTGCTGCCAGTGCCGAGGGTCTCTCTCCTGGGCGCACCATGCGCGTTGCTGAGTCACTTTACATGGCTGGGCATATCAGCTATCCGCGTGTGGACAACACGGTTTACCCCGACACGCTTGATTTACGAGAGGTGTGCGGCATGCTTGCGGGCATCCCTCAGTATGCCTCCTACGCCCAAGGCCTTATGGCGCAAGGGCAGCTCAGCGCTACCCGCGGCAAGACCTTTGATACCGACCATCCTCCCATCTACCCCACAGCGGTGGCTTCTATGGACAAGCTGCGCCCCGAGGAGTGGAAGCTTTACAACCTCGTTGCCCGTCGTTTCCTCGCCACGCTGAGTGGCCCTGCCACAGTTGAGGGCACCAAGGTGTGTCTGGACATTGGCGGCGAGCCCTTTGAGGCAAAAGGCGATGTCTTGGTAGACGCTGGTTTTAGAGGCATCTACCCCTACGGACTCAAGAAGGACGAACAGCTTCCTCAGTTGTCAGAAGGGCAAACGGTTGAGGTGCAGGGCACGACCTTGGATCAAAAGCAAACCGAGCCGCCCAGCCGCTTTTCTGCGGGCCGTCTTATTCAAGAGATGGAAAAGGCCGGCCTTGGCACTAAGTCGACTCGTCACTCGATCATCGACAGGCTTGCCCAAGTACGCTATGTGCAAAACGATCCGGTAGAGCCTACGCAGCTGGGCATTGCGGTGATTGACGCACTGGGAAACTACGCCCCTCATATTACGACACCCAAGATGACTGCCCAGCTCGAAAGCGAAATGAACCAGATTGCCACCGGTGGCAATACGCGCGACGACGTGGTCTTGCACTCGAGACGCTTGCTTGAGGCAGAGATGAACGTCCTCATTCCTCTTAAGGATAAGGTGGGAGAGGCGCTTGCCGAGGCGGTTTCGGCCGATGCTCGCATTGGCAACTGCCCGGTGTGCGGCAAGGATCTGTTGATCAAACAAAGTGCTCGCACTAAAAGCAGCTTTATTGGCTGCAGCGGCTGGAGCGCAAGCGGCGACGGCTGCAATGTGACCTACCCCCTGCCACAGGGCAGAATCAAGGCCGTAGAGGAGCTTTGTTTGGCATGTGGCAAGCCACAAATTGAGATAACGCAGTTTAGGCAAAAACCGCTGGTTCGCTGTGTGGATCCAGAGTGCAGCACTAACCACGAGCCAGAAATCCATATTGGGCTTTGTCCTACCTGCAAAGCAGCCGGCAAAGAGGGGCGTCTCATTGCCCAGCGCTCTCCCCGTAGCCTTAAGCGCTTTATCAGATGCAGCAACTATGACGAATGCAAAACCTCATACCCTCTGCCGCAGCGAGGCGACCTTTCTGCTGCCGAGGTAGTGTGCGAGGCTTGTGAAGTCCCCAAGGTCATTGTCAAGACCAACAGGGGTCCTTGGGAGCTGTGCCCCAACCCAGAGTGCCCCCTGCGCCTGGAAGCTGAGGAAGAAAAGAAGAGCAACACTCCTGCCAAAGCCAAGAAATAGAGTTAGAGCCTTGATATAGAAAAAAAATTATGGATATTTTGTCATTGTTGACTATAAAGCTACTTTATATGTTACTATGGGGCTCCCCCCCACTGGCTAGCATCAGGAAACTGGTGCTAGCCTTCTCTCTTTGTATGCTGTGCAGTAACGCCGAGCAACACATCTGTCGTCCTGTCGCGTTTTGAATGTTGCAGGATTTCCTACAGGTCTGCCAATAATGCAGCTAGGCCCTGCAACATTCGCTCTTCGAGCGAACGCGACATGAGGGTATAGGATGAGTTGGGCTGACTAGTAAAGGTCGAAGTGTTACTGATCAGACCCAATTCGTCATTGCGGGCTTGACCCGCAATCTGAGACGCATTTTGGTTAGATTGCGGCTCGGAGGCCGCAATGACGGACTGCAGTCTTACTAGTAACGGTCGAAGTTGCAGAAAAATAGTTGCCAGAAAAAAATTTTGCATCAAAGAGGGCGATGCGCTATACTTTGTTCCAGCCGCTGATGAAGCGGCCGATTTTGTCTAAGGGGCAAAATTGGCAAATTTCTTAGCAGCTAGATAAAATGACACATTATCTGGCTGGGCGGCGAGGCACATACACCACACTTACTAAACGAAACAGGTGCCATGCAGTTTATGTACTGCGTGTAATGTTGGCTGTCAAAGCAGGAGCTTATGCTACAAGACGCACCCAAGAGTTCGAGCGCCCTCAAGCGCACATTTTGTATAGTAATTGCCTATGTGGTTGTCATGAGCTGCATTGTTTTATCTTACCCACAGGCCTATGCAGACATTGACCCACAATCTGTTGAGCGAGTTATTGGCGTTGGACGTATTCAGTCACCTGCTCTCTCTCATGAGGAGCCCTCGAATGCGGCTCATTTTGAGACCCCAGCACAACTGGCAGCAGAAACCAGCTTGGTAGTAAGCCAGCTTGCACAACCATCTGAGCGCGGTATAGACAACGCCGCCAGTGCGATAGAAGCCATCAGTTTGATCCAGCGCTTTGGTGAGCAAGACGAAAACGGCTGGTATTCGGTAAAGGCCTCTGCCTATGGCCCCAGCAGCGCCGGACAGTGGACTGCCTTGGGCACCGAGCTCACCATGACAAGCATGGACATTGGCATTCGCCTTGACCATAGCTACTTGCTGGGACAATACGTCGACCTCATGTATGGCGATGTTATTTTGCGTTGCAAGATTGTAGACACGGGTCCGCTTGCAAACGACGGCAGACTCTTTGATCTCCAGCCTGGTGTATGCACCGCCTTTGGTGCCGAGACGCCGGAGTTTGGCTGGGGTGTTCGTACGATCAAGTGGCGATTTGTCGACTAACGAACCAAGCAGGCTGGCACTGCTTGAGTCTGGCAGCAAAGCTGGGCTGGTATGGGCAGACATAGCCATTGAAGGAAAACAGCTCACGGTTTTACCAGAGGTGGCCACACTCTTGCTCCAGCACTATCCTTCACTTGCTCAGCACGCATGCAAAAACTCCCTGTTTGGAGAGCGCCTGGTAGGAGCCTTGCTGCCTCACGCTCTAGAGCATCTGGTCATCGATCTATTAGTAGCGCAATTTCCAGGAGAGACTTTTGCCGGCAACACACGCTGGCTTGATAAGAGTGAGCAAGCCATGCGCGTACGTATTTCTGCGCCAAAAAGCGGCAACTCCTCTTTAGTGCATGAGGCATTCTCCAGCGCAATACTACAGCTCAACGGACTGCTTGAGGCTTCTTCAAGACAAATGAGTTAAAAAGCGCTATCGTAGTATCTGGTAGTTTTACCGACACTGTTTACATCCTGGCATATCACAATGAATTGAACTTCGGTTTTATCAGTTGCCAGCAATGATTGCGAGCCAAGCTTTGCGCGATAAACATGGTGTGAGCAACTACAGCAAACCTGTTCTTTGGTTAATTGATTGGTGAGATGATTATGCAAGTTCCTGGGCTCATACAATTTGATGATTGGCAAGACCTCTATGCAGACCGCATGATATCCATGCGCACCAGCGCTGTGCGTGATTTGTTTGCGGCAGCTTCGCGCAGCGACATTATCAGCTTGAGTGGCGGCATGCCCGACATTCGCAATCTGCCTCTAGACGTAGTGAGCAAGGTTGCCGCTGATGCCATTCTTGTCGAGGGTGTTGCTGGTTTGCAGTATGGCAATACCACCGGGCGCGAGCAAACCAAGCAACTCGTGTGTCGTCTGCTCAAGGACTTTGACATAGATATTGTTCCTGCCGACGTTACCATCACCTCTGGCGGGCAGCAGGCCCTTGACCTCTTGGGCAAGGTATTAATAGACAAGGGTGACCTTATCATTACCGAAGGCCCCACCTACCTGGGTGCCTTGCAAGCATTTAGCGCCTATGAGCCCACCATTCTCACAATTCCCTTTGACGAAGAAGGTATGCAAACCGAACTGCTGGCACTTGAGCTTGCGCGACTCGTCAAAGAGAGCCCAGACGGCAAGCACGGTGTTAAGTTCCTCTATACGGTACCCACCTTCCAAAACCCCGGTGGGGTTACCATGAGCCTCGAGCGGCGTAAGCATCTACTCAAACTGGCAGAGCAGTATGGTGTTCTTATTGTAGAAGACGACCCCTACGGGCGCTTGCGCTTTGGTGGCACACCAGTGCCAACGCTTCGCTCGATGGATAGCAAAGTGGTCTACCTGGGCACCGTTTCCAAGGTATTTGCACCGGGGCTTCGCACCGGCTGGGTTGTGGCACCTCGTCCGGTTCTCGCAAAGATCAACATGGCCAAGCAAGGTACCGACCTCTGTGGAAGTGCGCTCAACCAGGTTATCGTGGAACACTACTTTAATGATACCGATTGGCAAGGTGAGCTTGACAAGATGATAGAGCTCTATCGCAAGCGCCGCGATGCCATGCTCGAAGCTCTTGAGGAGTATTTTCCCTCTGAGGCCACGTGGACTCGCCCCGAAGGCGGCTTGTTTGTGTGGGTTACCTTGCCTGAGTATATGGACACGGCACAGCTGCTTTCGGTTGCGCTTGAAAAAGGAGTGATTTTTGTGCCGGGAGACGGATGTTATCCGGCGGGCAGCGGCAAGGGCAAAAATGCCATGCGCATTGCGTTTTGCTACGAACAACCAGAGAACATTCGAGAGGCTCTGAAACGACTCGGCGAGGTTATTGAAGAGCGCATGAAATTGTACCGCACCTTTATTGATGCGGGAGTATTCTAGGGAGCTATTATGCCTTACAAAGTTGCAGTCTTAATGGGCGGCAGTTCGTTTGAACGTGAGTTTTCGCTCGAGAGCGGCAGGCACGTTACCAACACCTTGAGTGCGCGAGGGCATGAAGTGCTCCCTCTCGATACCGACTCAAATCTGGTGGATACCCTTCGCAAGCAAGACATAGACGTGGTCTACAGCGCCCTGCATGGCAAGGGCGGTGAGGACGGAACCATTCAGGCGCTTTTGGAGTACCTCGACATGCCTTTTGTAGGTTCCAGCTCTCAGGTTGCGCGTATGGCTTGGAACAAGAGCAACCTGCCCCATGCGGTAAACTCTTACCGGGAGTGCGCACCGGATTGCCCCAATCTGGGGGCTGCCTTTTGGCCAAAGAGTGTTTCTTTGGCTGCGGTTTCTTTCAAAGAGCTCGGAGCGGTTAATGCTCTCGATCTTATCTGCAAGCACCTGGGCAACTTTCCTTTGGCAATCAAACCTGCACGCGGTGGCTCGGCAATGGGCGTAAATCGTGTAGAAAACCAAGAAGCGGTTGGCAAAGCAGTTCTCAACGCCTTTTCATTTGACTCTGCCGTACTCATTGAGCAGTGGATCAAAGGAGTAGAAATAGCGGTGGGCGTGGTGGGAAGCGGCAATGCCGTACGCACCTTGCCTCCTGTAGAGATAACCACCAAGAGAGACTTCTTTGATACCGTTGCGCGACAAGATGCCGATCTCATTCAGTACTACTGCCTTCCTCGCCCTGAGCGCCTTGCTCAAGACAAGGCGGCACAGGAGGCAGCGCTTCGAGCCATTGAACTTGCCGCACTCGAAGTGCATAAGGCGCTGGGGTGTCGCGATTTGAGCCGCATAGACATGATTTGGGATGGCAACAGGCCGTATGTACTGGAGGTCAACGTTTCGCCTGGCATGTCTGAGCGCTCTCTCCTCCCTATAGCTACGGCTGCCTCGGGCATAAGCTACGGCGAGTTGCTCGATGAGCTATTGGCCATGGCCATGGCCAGGACTGGCCAGTAACACCGTTCACAGCTCACTACTCAGACACTCACCTGGAGCACCCCCTGTTTCAGAACCCGGAGGCCTCCGCCAAAGCGCGGGGCTTAATTCGCTTTGCGAATTGCCCCGCACGCGCTCCAGAACCTGAAACAGGGTATGCCCCAGGCGAGTGTCTGAGTACAGTAACCGTTCACAAAAAAAAGATAAGTATTTCCCTATTCGGTATTGCGTCTACCTGGCAGTAGCACTACTATATATTCAATAGTTTAGGTAGGCAGACACAAGATATTGTGGATATTGGGGGATTCCTGTGGAATCCCTGTGCAAAAAGACCTAAGTAAGCAAACGCAGTACAAACGTAGCAGTAAGAAGGGAAAAGCATGACTACCAGCATCCTAAAGCGCGATGGGCGCGCAGTTAAGTTCGACATCAGCAAGATCAGCGATGCCATCGAAAAGGCCTTCGTTGCATCGGGCAACCTCTCTGTTCCTCAGACCTATGCCAAGCTTGCCGAGGCAGTTTTAGTAAAACTGGACAGCGGCGCTCTTGAGGGCACACCCACGGTAGAAGGGGTACAAGACCTGGTGGAGGAGGTGCTTGACGAGCACGGGTACTTTCACATTGCGCGCGGCTATATCAAGTATCGCGAGGAGCGAGCGCGTGCGCGCGAAATTAACACGCAGCTGATGCAAAAGATCGACAAGCTCACGCATGCCGATGCCAAAGATTTTGACATTGCGCGCGAGAACGCCAACATAGACGCCAACACCGCCATGGGCACCATGCTCAAGTATGGTTCGGAGACGGCCAAGCAGTACTACAAACTCCAGGTGCTTGATCCGCGCTACTCCAGTGCACATGCCGATGGAGATATTCATATTCACGACCTTGATTTTTATACCCTCACCACAACCTGCTGTCAGATTGACATCATCAAATTGTTTGACGGTGGATTTTCCACAGGTCATGGCGTGCTCCGTGAGCCCAGTGGTATTACCAGCTACTCGGCGCTTGCCTGCATTGCCATTCAGAGCAATCAAAATGATCAGCATGGTGGGCAATCCATATCGAATTTTGACTACGGCATGGCAGAGGGCGTCAAGAAGACCTATCGCAGTTACTATAAGAAGAATCTTGCTGCCGCACTTGACCTTCTTGCCAACGTAGAAAGCGCCAAGGAAAAGGTCGATGCCCTGGTTGCGCGCGTTGAGGCACAAGTTGATGCCAAGCCAAGCCTCATCATGAACCTCGGCTATTTGAGCGAAGAAAAGTTTGCCCTTGTGGGCGAGATGGACATAGACACCGATACCGCCGAGGCAGTGCAGCGCTATGCGGCCAAGCAGGCCGTTATCGACACCGACAAAGCCACGCATCAGGCCATGGAAGCTTTCATTCATAACCTCAATACCATGCACTCTCGCGCTGGAGCGCAAACGCCGTTTTCTTCCATCAACTACGGCATGGACACCTCGGCAGAAGGACGCATGGTTATCAAGAATGTCTTGCTTGCCACCGAACAAGGCCTAGGCAGTGGCGAGACACCTATCTTTCCCATCCAGATCTTTCGCGTTAAAGAAGGAGTCAACTACAACGCAGCCGATCCTAACTACGACCTCTTTCAGCAGGCTTGCCGCGTAAGCGCCAAGCGCCTCTTTCCCAACTTCTCATTTTTGGATGCTTCTTTTAACGCTGCGGTATACCAAGGCACTCCAGAAACCGAGGTTGCCTACATGGGTTGTCGCACGCGCGTCATTGGCAACACGTTTGATCCAGGCCAGCAGGTGACCCCCGGGCGCGGTAACCTCTCCTTTACCTCCATCAATTTGCCACGTCTTGCCATCAAGGCGGGCGATGATAAAAACCTGTTCTTTGAATTGCTCGAGGCTAAGCTTGACTTGGCATTAGAGCAGATGCTCTCGCGCTTTGAGATTCAAAAGAGCAAGAAGGTGTACAACATGCCTTTCTTGATGGGTCAAGGCGTATGGATTGGTTCGGAGGATCTCAACTGGGACGACACCGTGGGAGAAGTGCTCAAGCACGGCACGCTCTCGCTTGGCTTTATTGGTTTGGCCGAGACCCTGGTGGCACTCATGGGAGAGCATCACGGGCAAAGTGAGCGCGCTCAAAACTTTGGTCTGGAGATTATCGGATTCATGCGTCGCTACCTTGATGAGAGGGCTGCCAAGGAGCGCCTGAACTTTACGCTTCTTGCCACCCCGGCAGAAGGACTTGCAGGGCGCTTTGTTGCCCTGGATCGCGAGCGCTACGGCACCATTGCCGGAGTAACCGATCGCGAGTACTATACCAACAGCTTTCATGTGCCGGTGTACTACGACATCAATGGATACAAGAAGATTGAGCTTGAGGCGCCCTATCATGCGCTCACCAATGCTGGTCACATTTCCTATGTTGAGCTTGATGGAGATCCCTCCGAAAACCTCGAGGCATTTGAGGCCATCATTCGCCACATGAAAGAGAGCGGCGTAGGTTATGGCTCAATTAATCATCCGGTCGATCGCGACCCGGTGTGCGGCTACAGCGGTATCATTGGCGACAGATGCCCCAAGTGTGGTCGCCCCGATGATGGCAATCCTCCCTTTGAGCGTATTCGCCGCATCACCGGTTACCTGGTGGGCACCCTTGATCGCTTTAACAACGCCAAGCGTACCGAAGAAGGCGAGCGCGTCAAGCACGGAGTACACCACAAAGAAACCGCAAAGCAAGACAAGGAATAACCTAAACGGGTGGGGTCGGGTTCGAGGGTGTCAGGGAGCAGCCCGCAGGTTGCTCCCTGACACCACTCTTGACATCTTTAAAGAGAAAGAACCAATATGAAAGCACTTATGATCCATGGTACGGCTGATGACTCGATAGTTGATGGGCCGGGAATCAGATTTGCCATCTTTACTCAAGGTTGTTCGCATGCTTGCCCTGGGTGTCATAATCCAGAGGCGCTGCCTTTTGAGGGTGGGATGGAGGTTACTGTAGATGAGCTAAAGCGTCGTATTGAGGATAACCCCCTTTTGGAGGGCATAACACTCACTGGGGGCGAGCCCTTTGAGCAGCCAGAGCCTTTGCTTGAGCTTGCTCGCTGGGCAAAGAAGCGCGGGCTTTCTGTATGGGCCTTTAGTGGCTACACCTACGAGGAGCTTATGGGAGGAGTACCCAGTGCGCTGGCCAAGGAGCTTTTAGAGGCCGTAGATGTCTTGGTAGATGGTCGCTATGTTCAGGCGCTTGCTTCGCACGAACTTACTTGGCGCGGCTCCTCAAACCAACGCATCATAGAGATAAGTGCAAACAGTAAGCTGATCTGAGACGAGAAAGCAGGCCCATGTCACTTTTTGCCATTGCCTTTGTTGGCAAACAAAACTCTGGTAAGACAACCTTGTTAGAAAAGCTCATAGCAGAGCTTACCAAGCGAGGCTGCAACGTAGGCACTCTCAAGCATCATGGACATGAAGGCTTTGACTTTGACATTGAAGGCAAGGACTCCTGGCGTCATGCTCAGGCGGGAAGCCGCTTTACCGTGGTAAGCGCTCCCGACAAGATAGCCATGGTGCGCCAATTGGACGCTCCAGAAGATGCTACCAACACGCTTGCAGCCATGGTGGCGCTGAGTACTGCCGGAAGCTCGCAGGGCACCCAGCCGCTCGATATCATCTTGGTTGAGGGATACCGCAACAGCGGGCTCCCCACTATAGAGCTCTTTAGAGCGGCCAATCCAGCAGATGCAAAGAGAGAGCTGGGCACAGAGGGCAATAAGATTATCGCTGTGGTAACCGACATGCCTCGTATTAGCACACAAGCGCAGGCGCAAGGTCTCTGCTGTTTTGATTATGATGCCATTGGCGAGCTGGCGAGTTTTGTTGAGGAGTTTTGTGCACAGCCCATGTGAGGAGGCAGGCGGCACTGGCCGCACGAGCCGTACTGGCCGCAGCGGAGAGACTACCTAAAAATAGTACACTGTATCACCCATAAAGCTGCTTTATAGCTGACACAGTGTACTTGCCACTTGTGCTATAGTGTTACGAAAATTTAATGCGTAACACTACTATGCTGCCTTGATGGGCAGCGCTTAACGGAGGATAGATGCACATTCCCGATGGCATGCTCGACACCAAGACCTTTGGAACACTATGGGCGGGGGCTTTTGCAGGCATAGGCTATGCAGGATATTGGGTACGAAAGAACTTTGATAACTCCAAAATCGTGCTGATGGCTGTAATGGCGGCACTCATCTTTGCTCTACAAATGCTGAATTTTCCCATAGCCGGCGGAACCAGCGGGCACTTTACCGGTGGTGCATTGCTCGGCATCATGCTGGGGGCTTGGCCAGGTGCCATTGTTATGACAGGCGTGCTCCTCATTCAAGCCTTGTTCTTTGGCGACGGAGGTATTACTACGCTGGCAGCCAACATCGTCAACTTGAGCTTCATTGGCTGCTTTACGGGCGCACTCGTATACCAGGTCTTCGTGCGTATATCAAAGAGCTTTGTAAGTAAGATTGCCGGTGCCTCGCTGGGTGCTTTTTTGGCAGTGGTGTTTTCGGCAGCTGCCGTTGCAATACAGCTTTGGGCGAGCAATACGGCGGAGTTTACCGCGGCATTTACGGCTATGGTCTTTTGGCATAGCATTATTGGTGTGGGAGAAGCTGTTATTACTGGCGGCATCATTGCCTACCTACTCAAGGTGAGACCACAGATTCTTGAAGATGAGCCCAAAGAACGCAAGGGCTCAATGAAGAGCGTGGTGGTGGTGTTTGCTGTTGCTGCTGTACTGGCAGCAAGCCTCTCCTTTCTCGCCTCAGAAAACCCAGATGGCTTGGAGTACACCTACCACGACATGGAAATAGGAACAGTTGAAATTGCGGAGGAAGGCCTGTTTCCTGCCCCTATGCCTGGATACACCATTAAAGGGGTGGGCAACGAAACGCTCGCGATTGTTGGTGCTGGCATCATCGGCACACTCATAACCGGCCTGTTTGTTTGGGCACTCGCTCTGGCACTGAGCCGCAGAAACAAAGGTCAAGGCACCAAAGAAACCAATGCGGAGGATGCCTCTTGAGCACCAGCACCTCAAAGAGTCAAGCACATAAGCTTGCTCCACAGGTAAAGATTTTGGCGGCAACCGTGCTGGTTTTTGGCATAGTCTTGAGCGCTCCGCACACAGCTTTTACGGTAGCGAGTATTGCTGGCTTAGTCTTGTTGCTGGGCTTTATCGCACAGGCGAGTATCAGGAAAATACTTCTGGGCAGCTTGGTGGTGCTACCCATTGCGGTAATGATCTCGCTCTTTTACCCCTTGCGTTTTGTGGGCGAGTGGCAATGGGCAAGCATTACTGCGGCCTATCTTGCCCATTGGCAACCCATGCTACAGCTGGTTATTACCCCCTGGCTTTGTGTCATGGTCATGATGTTGCTGGCTCACACCACTACGCATGCGCAGATGCTCTTTGGGCTTGAGAGATTACGGCTTCCTCGCGTCTTGGTTATGATGCTCTCCTTTATGTACCGTTATGTGGATGTCATGAAAAATCAGCTCCAGGCGGCACACAGAGCCCTGGTGTCACGAGCCCCAACGCTCTCAAGGCGCAAACAGGTTTTGCTGTATGGCAATTTAGCCGGATCCATGCTCATTAGAGCCTATGATCGAGGGGAGCTCATCCACGCTGCCATGCTCTCAAGGGGCTTTAGTGGAGTGCTCCCTGTTGCACAAGCGCCACGCATTGAGGTAAAGGATATACTGTTGGCAGCAGGAGCAACACTTTTTGCAGCAGCCTTGATAATGATGCAGCTGTAAGGACACTGAAGAGAGAAGAACACTGAAGAGAGAAGAACACTGAAGAGAGAAGAACACACATGTCTTGCTCGATTGTATATAACGACGTGCACTTTACTTATCAAGATGGCACCGAGGCCCTGAGGGGTCTAAGTTTTACCTTGGCGCACGGAGAGCATGTTGCCTTGCTCGGGCCAAATGGTGCTGGCAAGAGCACAGCCATGCTGCTCTCAAATGGAGTGCTTATGCCTACGAGCGGTGAGGTGTGCGTGGGGGATTTGACTTTGAGCAAAGAGACACTCGTGCGCATCAGGCAGCGGGTGGGTCTGGTTTTTCAAGATCCAGACGATCAGCTCTTCATGACCACGGTGTATGACGATGTAGCCTTTGGGCCGCGCAATATGAAGCTACCCAAAGAAGAAGTTGATAAGCGGGTTGGCGAGGCGCTTGCAGCGGTGTCGCTTGAGCATATTAGCAAGAAGGCACCGCAAGACCTGTCATTTGGGCAAAAGAAACGCATAGCGCTTGCCACCATTCTTGCCATGCAGCCGGATTTTCTTATATTGGACGAGCCCTCCAGCAATTTGGATCCGCAGGGACGACGCAGCATGATGGCGCTTCTCGGTTCCATAGACGCAACCTTGCTCATTGCCACACACGACCTTGATTTGGTCTGGGAGCTTTTACCTCGATCAATCATCATTGATGAAGGAAGAATAGCGGCAGATGGCCCAACGCAGGATCTGCTACAAAACGAGGCGCTGCTGGCTGCCCACGGTCTGGAGCTGCCCAGTGCCGTGCGATACAAGGCAATGGGCGCTCAGTAAATGGGGCCACAAAGTGGGAGTGAACAACAACTACGCAAGTGATTACACCTAAGTTACGCTATAGTTGTAGCTGCAAAAAAATAACGGAAAGACACAAACATGCGACCCCACAAACCATTCATTAAGATATGTGCCATGCTCCCCCTGGTGCTTGCTCTGACGCTTGTGCTTGCCTTGACCTTGGTGCTTCAAGGATGTGGCTCGCTTGCGCGTATACTGGATCAACCCGACCCTCCTCGCGAGAACCTGGCCAATCGGGAGCTCACGCAGATTCCCCGGGTAGAAGATGATTATGAGGGCATCAGAGTGTTTCATGGAAACCGCGAAGCACCACAGTTGAGCCCCGACAAGAGGGCATACTTTTATGAGGAGCACGGCTGGATATATATGCATGTTCAGGGCACACCCTCTCAAAGGGGATTTCAGCACGGTTGGCTTTTGGCGGACTACATTCAACTCAGTTATCGCCACAACGTGCACATGCTCTCGGATATGTATGCACTTGACTGGGAGTTTTTGCGCACTAACGCTGAGCGACTTTGGGCAGACAAGGTAAATGAAGAAGTGCAAGCCGAGCTTGAAGGCATAGTTAAGGGTGCCAAAGAGCGTGGCGCAACGATAGATTATTTGGATTTGTTAGTGCTTAACGGGTTGGAAGAGTTGCTGTATTGCTGGTTTCCTACGGTGCAAGACGAGTACTACCGTGATCTTGCCCTGGGGCTCTGGAGCAAAGAGCCCCTGGCCGATGATGCAGAGCGCACCGATGATGCCCCACCAGTAAACAACGAGCCATCACCTCCTGATTACTACTTGGACTATGATTACTATCTGGGTTATGACTACTATCTTGGCTACGACTATTATCCAAGCTATGACGAACCGCAAGCCAATAATGAGAGTAGCGCCCAAGACAGTCCCGATACTCTAAAAATTCCTCCCATTAACGGTATGTTTACCAAGCAGGCTGTAGCAATCATTGCTGCCGGCGCTGCCACAGAAGAGGGCGACATCATTCTTGCGCACAATACCATTGCTTTTTATGGTGATGCCAGTTTTGCCAATGTAATCATGAGCGTAGAGCCCGAGGAGGGACAACACTTTACCATGCAGGCTGCGCCAGGAGGCATTGCTTCTTTTGGTGAGGTGTATTCCAGCGAGAGTTTGCTCGTAGCCAATACGCGCATCAACAGCTTTGCAGCCTATAGCGAAATGGGCACGCCTGAGTTCCTCAGGATCAGGCAGGCTGTGCAGTATGCCCAGACCCTTGATGAGTTTACCGAAATCATGTTGAGCCAAAACAACGGCGGCCTTGCCTCCAACTGGCTGGTAGGGGAGCTTAAGACCGGCGAGATCATGGAGCTGGAGCTGGGCTTGACCTTTCAGTCGGTAGCCAAGGTTACCAATGGCTGCTTTGTCAGCTTTGGAGGTGTGGAAGACACTGGCATCCTCAATCATGAAACAAATAACAGCCTTTTGAGTGACACACGGCTCGGCACGGGTGCGCGCCATGTGCGCCTACTCGACCTCGTAAAGCCCTACTATGGAAACCTCACCGTTAAGAGCGCGCAAACTATAATCTCGGATCACTTTGATGTATATGTGCGCAGTGGCTCTGCCAGCTCGCGCAGTGTGTGCGCCCATCATGAAACAGACGACGCTCGCTATTCGGTGGAGCAAACAACTCTTCCCAACTTGCCCTATGGTACAGTTGATGCCAAGATCTTGAGTTCGGGGCTTGCCGAGCAGCAAGCCATAATGGCGCGCTGGGGTAGTGCTTGTGGCAGAACCTTTGATTCGGAGGGCTTCTTAAGCAGGAATGCGCAATACCTCTCTCTCGCCCCTTACTTATACGATAGACCATCACAGTTTTGGAATGAGTTTTGTCCGCTCGATAGATAGAAAGCCGCAGGGATGCAAGATACATGACACAACAAGAACGAGCTCCCCATTTGGAAAAGGAGAGGAGAGTTGGGCGTAGGCCCCTGACCCACTATACCTGGCTTTCGCTGCTCAGGGCTTATGGTGTCATTCTTGTTTTGGTCTATCACTTTTTTCCCTGGTTGATGCCGGGCGGTTTTATTGGCGTAGATGTCTTTTTAGTGTTTTCGGGGTATTTGATTACCTCCTTGCTCATCAGTGAGTTTAAAAACAAAGGAAAGGTGAGGTTGCTTGCCTTTTATAAGAGGCGCTTTAGGAGATTGTTTCCTGCCTTGGTGCTTTTGCTCTTGGTTGTATTGCCGTTGACCTTAACTATTCCAGAAGACTTTAGAGCAGACATGGCGCGCCAGGTTGCTGCTGTTTTATCGTGGACCACCAACCTCTATGAGATAGCCACGGGAGGATCGTACGCCAACACGCTTTTGCCACATTTGTTTGTTCACACCTGGACGCTGTCTGTCGAGATGCACTACTACCTCATCTGGGGTTTATTCCTCACCTTTGCCTTGCCCTATTTTGCTGCAACAACGCCCGACGGGCGCAAGACTATCGCAAGCTCTCGTCGAGCCATAGCCCTGCTTGCCATTGCCATGGCCCTCGTATCTTATGTAATTATGCAGCTTTTGCTTATAGGTGCAGATGATCCTTCGGTTGCTTACTACTCAACCATATCGCGCTCCTTTCCTATCCTCATTGGCTCGGCACTGGGTGCCTTTGCAGGTTTTGGGCGCACTCGCCTTGTTGTTTTCTTTGAAAAGCTCAAGCCCGCATTGGCAGTTGCCCTGGCAGCATTGAGCCTCCTGGGCATTGCCTTGCTTGCCGTATTCTTGCCCTTTGAGAACATACTGGTGTATCGCATGGGAATTCTGCTCACCGCTTTGTTGGTGGGCGTGGTCATTCTTGTTGGCAGGGGAGCGCAAGATCGTTTGCAACGATGGAAAGAACCCAAGGTGTTACAGTACATCTCGGATCGATCATACAGCATCTACCTCTTTCACTGGCCTCTCATGATCATTGTGTTAGAGTGGGCACGCTCGCTCTTTGGAAGAGTCATTCCAGGCCTGGACACCGTCTACGTTGCCGCCGCTTTACTTGCCTTGGCGCTCACCTTTTTAGCTGCGCACCTGAGCTATCGCTTTGTTGAGCTGCCTTTTTCCAAGCGGCGTGGAGCCCGGGGGGCAAGCCCATCGCAGGACTCCGACACTGTTGTGATAACCGAGCCTGCTGCCAGTAGCGCTATTACTACGAGCACCATAAGCGCTGCGGCTTCCACAGTCATGGGTAAAGTAGCCTTGGCCATACTGGTTATTGCGCTGGCCTCTGGTGCGGCATGGGCCATAACCACGGCACCCCACAGAAGCTCAATAGAGATGGACTACCAACTGGGTCTCCTTGATATTGATCTCAAGCAAATGGAGGCTTCTCGCCAAGCCCTGGTGCATACCAGCGCAGGCGGCAGTATGGACGGCGAGCCGAGGCTGATGGTGAGGCCGGAAACCATTACTGTAATTGGAGACTCCGTTACTATTTTTCCTGCAGAGGAGCTTACCAGGCTTACCGGCGCCTTTGTGGATGCAGAGGTCAGCAGGGCGATGGTTCACGGCATAGGCATCATGCAAGACATGCAAAAGAATCGAACCCTTGGAGAGTATGTGGTCATTGCCCTTGCAACCAATGCACATGCTGATTCCTTTGAAAGTGCAGTGACCCTGTGTGAGGAGTTACCACCGGGCCACCGGCTTATCTTTGTAACGGCTCACGGCAGTGCCTATATGGAAGCCCTTAACGTTGAGCTGCGCACCTTGCCTGGCAGATATCCCTTTGTGACCATTGCTGATTGGACTGAGGCCATCAGTGGGCAAGAATACCTGCTTGCTGCCGATGGCTACCACTTAAGCGGCCAAGAAGCCATAGACATCTACGTAAACGTCGTAGTAGAGGCTATTGAGGAGGCAGCAGATAAACCGGTTCGTTAACAGAGCACTTCCATTCATCACCCTGGCGCTTTCGCTCGCCCTTGCTTGCTTTGCCCTGGGAGCCTGGCAGCCACCGCCGTATATGGTAGAGGAAAGCCTTGATGTAAAGGGCAACAGCTTTACGGGACTTTACGATCCCGCTGACAATGTATTTGTGGGGCCAGTGCGCGTTATGTTTGCATCAAACGCAGTATATGAGGGAGGCCTTGCGGGCAATCGCTTTGAAGGGCAAGGCGTTTTAAAAGGCGAGCAGGTAAGCGCGGACGGAGCAATCTTGTCCTGGCGTTTTGAGGGCACCTTTGAAAACGGTCGCCTGGAAGGAGAAGGCATGTATCGAGACCATCAAGGGAGATACATAGGCGAGTTTATCAACTCGCTTCCCAGCGGCAAGGGGATTTACTATTCTAATAGTGGCTGGCGCTACGAAGGGGAGTTTGTGGCAGGTATGATGACGGGTCAAGGCACCGTTATCCTTGCCAACGGCACCTCCTCCAGTGGCCAATTTGAAGACGGCTTGCAAGTAAGCGTAAAAGAGGAGCCTGAGCAATGACAAGAATGACAAGAATGACAAGAATGATATTTAAGAATTGTGTAGCTTCGTGTATACTCAGTAGAAAAGACCACACTGAGCCTAGGGGCGGGAATGTCATTTAAAGGATTACTTTCTATCAGCGAATTTTCTAAGCTCACGGGGATTCCCCGTTCAAAACTTATCTACTATGACGAGATAGGCCTTTTTCCAGCTGCTGAGCGTGGCGACAACAACTATCGCTACTACACGCTCAACCAGATAATCATTGCGGGCTTCTTAAGCGACATGGCATCTTTTGGCATCTCACTTAAAGAGCTGCTGGCAACCAAAGATGTGCGTACGCCAGAGATTATGCTCGATTTGCTAGAGAGAGCGTCCAAAGAACACCAAAAGAAGATTGCGCAGCTCAGGGAGACCCTCAGCGTCATGGGAGTCATGATCAAATTGATCAAAGAGGGTATGAGGGCATCGAATGCCGACATAGAGGTCTTGGACTATGCGCCGCATAACTTTATTTTAGGCAAAGAAAACCTGCATCAGGAAGCCTCGACTTTTTATCCGGCCTGGCTTACCTTCATGAACTCTGCTCAAAAAGCTGGCCTTAATATCAAGTACCCCGTGGGCGCCTATTTTAATGACATGGATCGCTTCGTCAAAAATCCCAATATGCCCTCGCGCTTTTACTTTGTTAACCCTCATGGCAAGACGCTTCGCGAGGGAGGCAAGTATTTGGCCGGATACGTACGCGGATTTTATGGACAAGCCGATGGTTTACCCGAGCGCATGCTCAATTATGCCAAGGAACATGGCCTTAAACTTGCTGGACCCGTCTATAATACCTTCTTGCTAGATGAGATATGCATTATCGATCACGAGCAGTATCTTTTACGCGCTTCCATTAAAATAGTAGAGGACTGATTCAAGCGGGTATAACAAGGAAACCTCATGGATGCTACGATTAGCGTTGCTGTTACCGTCATACTTATTCTTGCAAATGGCTACTTTTCGATGAGCGAGCTGGCATTGATTTCTGCTCGCCGGGGCATTTTGCAACAATACATTGAGGAAAAGACCGAGCGCTCTAAAAAGGCCACACGTGCACTGGAGTTGCTGCAAAACTCTGATCGCCTGTTGGCTACCACGCAGGTTGCCATTACCTTGGTAGGCTTTCTTGCCGCTGCCTTTGTTGCTGCCTCCTTTTCTGGCGATCTTGCCCAGTGGCTTGCGGGCTTTGGTGTTAACTGGCTTGCCATGGCAGCCCCCGCTCTGTCCATTGTCATCACCACGCTCATCGTGAGTTACGTTACGCTTATCTTAGGTGAGCTGTTGCCCAAGCGCATCGCTTTGTCAAACGCAGAAAACACAGCCATGGGCGTGAGCGGCTCCATTAAGTTTTTCGAACGACTGCTCTCTCCCGTTGTTACCTTTCTCGCTGCTTCTACCAATGTGCTGGCTCGCATCTTTCGCATTAAGAAGCATCAAGACCCCACCGAGCTGGCTGAGGAAGAAATTAAGATAATGGTGAGCGAGCAAGACAGCCTGCTCGATGAAGAAAAACGCATGATAACCGAGATATTTGATTTGGGCGACACCGTCGTTTTGGAGATTATGACTCCGCGTGTTGACATGGAATGCGTGGAGAGCACGCAGAGCGTGGACGAGGCAGTGGGGCATATGCAAAAAACAGGCCTGAGTCGCCTACCGGTCATTCAAGATACGCCTGACAAGGTTTTAGGCGTGGTTATGCTCAAGGATCTACTAGAGCCGCTGAGAGAGGGCAGGCTGGATGACCCCGTTACCCGCTACCTGCGCGTTGCGGTGTTTGTGCCCGAAACCAAGAACATTTTACCCCTGCTCTCAGAAATGCAGACCACCAAAGTGCAGCTGGCCATCGTGGTAGACGAGTATGGTGGCACTGCCGGGCTGGTGAGCATAGAAGACATCATCGAAGAAATTGTAGGAGATATTGACGATGAGTATGATCCCAGCACCAGGCACTATTCACAATTGGGAGAGGGCATATGGATGATTGATGGGCGCCTGCCGGTTGCTGATGCCATAGAACTGGGCTTTCCACTCTTTGAAGGCGAGGACTACGAAACGGTAGCTGGCTGGATGATGAACGAGCTGGACACTCTGCCTCAAAAAGGGGAGACACTTGAGGTCGAGGGCTTTACCTTTACTGTGCAAAGTGTAAGCAAAAACCGCATCGCCATGATCAGAGTGACCCAGGCCGAACAAGTAAGCTAACAACAGACACGTCCACCCGACTGAAAACTCGCTACGGACAGCTGGGGACGGAGGTGAGGGTGACAAGGGGACGGGGCGTTCAGGTGACAAGGTGACGGAGGTGAGGGTGACAAGGGGACGGGGCGTTTGTCACCTTATCATGATAAGGTGACAAACGCCCCGTCCCCTTGTCACCCTCACC